>QMPO01000009.1 GCA_003648625.1 Bacteroidota bacterium | reverse complement strand
TGTCTTGAACTCAGGGGTTCAGGATTTGCTTATTTTTGTACGAGTAAACCAATAAGGAGTAATATGTCGCTGTTGTACAAAAACGTGAAACAATTGGTGTTCGATATTGATAATTTTATCGATACAGTCGAACAGGGAGTCCTTGTTTTTAAGGAGGGTGTTATCAATTATCTGAACGATGAGAAAGCAAGTTTTGCTGATAAGATTGAACGGATTGACAGGCTTGAAGCTTCGGCAGATAAGTTGCAAAGGGCAATAGATGACAACTTTTACCGCCATTCGATTTTACCGCAGAATGTAAGTGATATTGAAAGTATGCTGGACAAAATAGATGAGATCATTGATATCTCAAAGGATAATCTGTACCAGTTTGATGATGAGCTGCCTTTTTTTCCAAAAGAGTTGACAAGCGATTATATCCGGCTGGTTGACGCTTCTGTTGAAGCGGCCTTATCGGTTTTCCCTGCTGCTCGTACCTTCTTCCGCGAACCGGCCAAGGTAAGGGATATGCTTGTTAAGGTTTATTTTTATGAAAAGGAAACAGACAAAATAGCGCGGAACATTAAAAGAAAACTTTTCCATGATATTAAGGATTTGAGGCTGAGTCAGAAGATACACCTCAGATATTTTGCCTTGCATCTTGAAACGGTTTCTGACAGGGCGGAAAGTTTAGCCGACCTGCTTTCCATTCTGGCATTGAAGATGAGTATATGATCATTCTTTTTTATTTATCAAGCGGATTATTTTTAGGTTGGTCGCTGGGCGCCAACGATGCTGCCAATGTATTTGGTACAGCCGTTGGAACACGTATGATCCGTTTTAAAACAGCTGCTATTACGGCAAGTATCTTTGTAATTCTTGGCGCAGTGATACAGGGAGCAGGGGCCAGTCATACGCTGGGAAAACTGGGAAGTGTTTCTACACTTGCTGCAGCATTTACAGTGGCTTTGGCCGCAGCGCTTACGGTTTACTGGATGACAAGGATGAGATTGCCGATATCCACATCGCAGGCAATTGTGGGTGCCATTATCGGATGGAACTTCTATACTGATAATCCTACGGACTTAACGGTATTATCAAAAATTGTTACTACCTGGATTTCCGGTCCGATACTCGGAGGCATATTCGCTGTACTTTTATTTTTATTAATAAAGAAATTCACGAAGGTGACAAAGATACATTTGTTGTATCGTGACTCTTACATAAGATACGGGTTGCTGGCCGTTGGCGCATTTGGCGCATACAGCCTCGGAGCTAACAATATCGCGAATGTTATGGGGGTTTTTGTGAGTGCTATTGATTTACCTACAATTAACCTCGGAATCATGGAGTTAACGGGCGCGGAACAATTATTTCTTTTGGGTGGGGTTGCCATTGCCGTCGGGATTATTACTTATTCAAAACATGTTATGGAAACAGTGGGCAATACGCTCATGCCACTTACTCCTGAAGCTGCTATTGTCGTCGTCCTTTCCCAGGCTATAGTGTTGTTTATATTTTCATCGCAAGGTTTGTCTAACGCATTTCAATCCATAGGCCTGCCACCAATCCCTCTGGTACCGGTGTCCAGCTCGCAGGTGGTTATTGGTTCCATTATAGGTATTGGCTTGTACAAAGGAGGCAAGGAAATTAAATACAACATACTTGGCAGTATTAGTCTTGGATGGATTGCTACACCTCTTGTAGCTGGAGTGATCGCTTTTTTCATGTTGTTTTTTGTGAATAATGTGTTTCAGAAAGATGTTGGCGGCGACAGGAGAATTGAGCAGAAAGAGGTTGTTACTTATAAAGGACAGGATGTTGCTTCTGATGAAGCAACCATATTAATTGATTCGTCCGAAAGCAATTATTCAACAAATATACCCGACAAGCGTGGCGCAGCGAATAAAGAAAAAGCCTCGAATAGATCTGTTTATGCTTTGGTTGGCTTGTTGCTGTCGTTGCTTATTATTTCAGCGCTCTTTTATCTTTTATACAAGGAGAAAAAGAAGATCAGACACCTCAAACGGAGATCTAAATCGGCAGAAGAAAAGTACCGTTTAAAGATGGATAACCTGGAAAAAAGTTATAAAGACAAAATCCATCACCAGCTTGATCTTGGAAAAGAGTTGAAATTCAGGCAAAATGAAATGGTCACTATGGCTATGAGCATTATACATAAAAATGAGTTTCTGAGCAGCCTGAAGGAGGAAATCATTAAGATCAAAGCAGGAGTTAAAGATCACGAAACCAGGATGGGCCTGAACAAACTGTCTCTAATGATTACGCAAGACTTGTCCATTGATCGTGACAGGGAAAAATTTCAAATGCATATTTCCGAGCAACACAGCAATTTTATCCACCGTTTAACTGAATCATTTCCAAAAATGACTGATAATGAAAAAAGACTTGCGTCTTTGCTTCGTTTAAACCTGTCCTCAAAAGAAATTGCATCAATCCTGAATATTTCACCCAAAAGCGTCGAAATGAATCGATACCGCCTGCGCAAAAAACTCAAAATAGACCCAAAGGTTCCTCTAAGCGATTTTATCCGGAATTTCTAAAGTTTTTATAGTGTTGCAGATGTCATCAAGACATGTTGTGCTTTTTATGTTCTGATATTTGTATGCTATTTCTGATAATTATCCCCCTTTTTTATTGTGAAAATGACAAGTTCTTGCCTGAGCCGCTGGTAAGTGTAAGGAATACAGCATGATGCGCTTTTATAGAGCAGGTGTTTAGTAGTTTGTAGGGTCTGTGTATAGGTTGTTTTTAGCCTTCACATTTAACTATGTATTTATTTTGAGCATTGAATATAATCAACAATAACATTTTATAAACATAAAACGAATCGAAATGAAAAAAAGCAATTACAAATTTATGCTGTTGGGAATAATCCTTGCTTTCCTTTTCAGCAGCAATGTTTACTCACAGGAAGAAAACATTGTAACTGGTAAAGTCTTCCCGGCAGGTATGATTACGCCCATGCGGGATGTTAAAGTGCAAATTAAGGGCAACGATGCATCCGCTGTCCTTACTGATGGTAACGGATCTTTTAAAATTGAGGTCCCTTCATTCCCAATTGACTTGGTGTTCAGCAAGGAAACTTATCAAACAAATGTTGTTACGGTTAAAAAAGCATCAGATATTATCGTTTATATGAATGCGGGCGAGATGGCAAAGAACGATTACGGACAGAAGGTAGGCATGCGGGTTAGACTGAATACTGAATCGCGCGATGGTATTTTGATGTTGTCTTCGACTGATAATCGGTTCAGGTATTGGTTCGATAACCGTGTTTATTTTGACGGAGCCGTTTATTTTGGTGATAATGAATACCAGGGAGAGGACAATGCCATTGGTAATGGTGTAAATATTCGCCGCATGCGTTTCGCTATGAAAACTATTATCTGGGGCCACTGGGGTGGTGAAATTGATTTTGATTTTGGAAACAATGGTGTTGATATCAAAGACGCTTACATTCGGTATATTGGCCGGAACTGGCAAATCAAAGCGGGTAACTTCAGAGAACCAATGTCCATCGAAACAATGACTACTTCACGTTACATAACTTTCTTGGAAAGACCTTACAGTACCGAACAGTCACCTTCGCGTCACCTTGGTATTGACTATAAGGTGTGGACTAACCACTTTTTCTTTGAAGGCGGTTTGTTCTCAAGCGTTATTGCCAACGATCTGATAAGGGATCAGAACAAGAAGC
The DNA here is from genome assembly GCA_003648625.1 of Bacteroidota bacterium. Lineage (GTDB taxonomy): Bacteria > Bacteroidota > Bacteroidia > Bacteroidales > F082 > UBA4459. The sequence goes on along the minus strand of QMPO01000009.1, from coordinate 24,530 downwards.
AGGGAACCAATGCCGGATGGTCGGTTACCGCACGTACTGCATGGGCACCCATCAAAAAAGACAGGATGGTATTGCATCTTGGGATATCAGGATCGTACCGGACTCCTAAAATTCCCGAACTGGGAGATCCAATAAACAGTTTCCGATACGGTGAGAATGCCGAGACAGAAATAAACCGCAAAAAATACATTGATACTGACTGGATCGAGCATTCAAAAACAAAAACAATACTGGGGCTGGAAGCCGCATATGCTGTTAAGAATTTCAGAGTACAGGGTGAATATATTCAAACACGAATATACAGAGATACAGACAAAGTTCCTGAAGGTGAAGACAAAGTAAAACTTGGTGGTTTTTATGTAATGGGTTCCTGGCTAATCAACAATGCCGATTATTATTACAATATGGGTGATGCCGAATTCTCGCAAATCGATTTCAGGAATAATCAGAAAGGTGCTTTTGAAGTGGCTTTAAGGTACTCATATATGAATGCCAATACATTTAAACAGGATGAAGTGATTCCCTGGATGAAAGGTGGATCAGGTGAGGTGTTTACAGCAGGTGTTAGTTACTATTTTAATTACAACGTAAAAATGATGCTTAATTACTCGTACGCTAACCACGACCGCTGGGCTGATGGAAAAGGAAAATACAAAACCTATAATGTTGATTCCGAAGGACAGGATATCACACCAACAGGTCAGGGCGGAATTGATTTCAGTACGATCCAGGCACGTATTTTAATAGCATTCTAAAATAAGTAAAGGAATTTGTAACATATTAAAAACAGAAGAGATGAAAAAATATATTTTTCTAAGTATTATCACGGCCTTGTTCTTCACGGGTTGTGTAAAAGACGAGCAACCGCAGCCGCAACCACCCGCTCCCGAAAATTATGATGATATTGTAATTAACGAGCTGATTACTAAAGACACCAGCGATGTATATTTCGTTGATGAGTCAGGCAGTCCGGCCGACTGGGTGGAATTGTATAACAAAGGAACCAAAGCTGTTGATATTGCCGGTATGTTCATTACCGATAAACCGGGTGATGAGGCTTCTTACGAACAGATCCCTGCAACAGACGCAGGTGTGACGACGATTCCTCCAAAAGGATTTTTAGTATTGATTTTCGGTGCTGCTGATGCACAGGGTGCCGATTTACCGACACAAATTAAAGACGGAAAAGTATTTGTCGATGTTGGCCTGAGCGCTTCAAAAGATAACAATGTGGCTATTTACACCCCCGAAAAAGTGCTGGTAGACGAATCGGCCGATTTCAACGGACTGGAAGATGACAAATCGTTTGGTCGCAGTGTTGACGGTGCCGGCGAATGGCAGGTGATGGCAGTAAAAACCCCCGGAGCACCTAATGATGGAAGTGCTCCCGTTGCCGGTACGCTGGTGATCAATGAATTTATGGCAAGTAATGACAGTTGGAATGTACCCGGCGATAACGGTGACCAACCTGATTGGATTGAGATTTACAATACGGGCGAAACCGCTATTGACATGGGTGGTTGGTATGTAAGTGACGCATTGGATGATATTGTAAAATATCAGCTTCCAACCGATAACCCGGGCTTAACCACGGTTCCTGCGTATGGATTTCTTGTATTGATCTGTGATGGTGTAGGAGAAGGATTGCATACCAGTTTCAAACTGAGCAGCGGTGGTGAAGATATTGTTATTTCTGAAGATGGTGTAGATGTAACGGACGGTTATTCATTTTGTGATTCCGGTTGCGATTTGCCCAATCCGGGAACGGACAATTCAACCGGTCGTGATGGTGATGGAAATGCTACATGGGTGGTTTATACAATGGGTAGCGATCGCCAGCCGACACCAGGCGAACCAAATAATTAATCGTATTAAAAGGCGGAAGGAATGTTTGATAAAACATTTTTTAAAACTATGCATTTAATGCTCATCACCATTATTTTTTTAACAGGTGTTGAATCCTGTAAAAAAGATGATGGTGGTGACCTGCCGCCTGTCAATCCAACGGGAAAGCTGGAAAAACTCAACGAATTTAAACTCGTTGTAACAGAACCATCCGGACTTTCTTTCGGACCATATGGAAATACGCTCCTGATGGTCAGTGACAATACCAATAAAGTCTATGAAACGGATATGCAGGGAGATGTCATGAGAGAGCTGGCATACGTAGGCATGGACCTGGAAGGAGTTAGCTTTAATCCGGATGAGCAAATTGTAGCTGTTGCCGAAGAAAGAAAACGTCAGGTGGTTTTTCTGGATTATGTAAATGGCGAGGAGCAGGAGAGGTTTGATATTGCTACCGGAGGTAATACCGATAACAAAGGTCTGGAGGGCATATCCTACAACGACAAGAACAAGGCATACTACCTTGTGAATGAGGATGTGCCAGGTGAGATGATCGTCTGGAGCAAAATCTTCGGAAATATCAGTACAACCGAATTGCATTTCGCTTCTGACTATTCAGCTATTTATGTGGACACTAAAAATGCGCTGGTTTATATTGTGAGCGATGAATCGCAGATGCTCTATAAATGCGACTACAATGCCAAAGTATTAAAAGAATATCCCTTACCTGATACTAAATTTGAGGGTATCGTAGTGGATGATGATAATCAATTGGTGTACCTCGTTAATGACAAAACAGCAGAATTATTTGTATTTAAATTTTTAAACTAATGGTTACAACAATACAACCCCGGTACGAATTCAGAGTCTTCGGAAATAATCTGAAGAAATACGAAGATAAAATAGAAGAGCTGTCTGAAAAGGAAATGACTCGTGAGATGGATTCAATATACCTGTTAACACCCTGGAAACGAAAAAATAATGTGAAGATCAGGGAAGGTGTAATGGATATAAAAGTGCTTGAACAGGAAATGGATGGCCTGGAACAATGGAACCCGTTTCTGGTAGGAAAGTTTCCTTTGAAAGCCGATGTGATCAAATCGGTAGTGTTTCCGGCGCTGGGTATCGAAAGCCCGGTTTTTGAGAGAAAAAAGTATACGCTGGATCAGTTTATCAATGAAGTAGTTTGTATTGATCCTGACCTGGCCGTTGCTTACGTTTGGAAAACAAGGCATGCATACACAGTAAATGATTGCATTACAGAGATAGCCGAGATAAAAGTAAACGGAGCTTATATAAAAACTATTTGTGTCGAATCGGAAGATCCGGCCAAAGTGCTCGAAGCAAAAAAATTATTAAAAATGGGCGATAATATAGAAAATGTTAATTATCCGCTGGCTCTTAAAAGGGTCATGGGATTAACAAAACTGCCCGGTTACTGGAATAAAATAGATTTTTAACAAATACAAATTTTATAAAATGTCGAAAGAAAAATTAACAATCGGTGAAGTTTCAAAACCACGTTTTGAATTCAGAACCTTCGGAAGAGAATTTGACGTCGCTGCTTATTTGATGTCGCGCCTGTCAGTGCCTGTTCCAAGAAAAGTATGGGAAAGAAACTCAGAAGAAATTTATATAGTTTCAAAAACCAATGATGTAAACAATACCAAGATCCGTGATGGAAAAATGGATATCAAAACATTTGTTCAGGAAGTGGATGGTTTGGAACAGTGGAACCCTTTGATGAAAGGCGAATTCCCTATTAAAGCAGACACGTTGAAGAATGATGTGTTTCCGGCTTTTAAAGTGGAAGGCTTGCCAACCCTGGATAAAGATGAGTACACACTGGAAGAATTCCTCGGTATGGTGAACAATCACCCCGACCTTCAGGCTGTCAACGTGGAAAAAGAACGTTACGGTTACATGGTAAATGATACCATCTGTGAGTATGCTGTGGTTTATATCAATGGTGCTTCACTGGTTACTGTTAATTCCGAATCAACAGAGATTGATGACATCAAGAAAACCATCGGTGATCTGGAACTTGACGGCGTTGAAAACATCAACTACCTGCAGGCTATCAAACGCGTGATCGGAATGAGTGACAAAAAATTAGCAAATTAAAATTACCAGGTTCACGTGAGTAAATGATTTTTGCCGTGCGCATTTACTCATTTACTCATTTAACCATTTAATCATTAAAAAATGGCAAAAGAAATAGAAAGAAAATTTTTGGTAAAAGGTGATTTCAAACCTTTTGTAACAAAAGAAACGAGAATTACACAGGGCTATCTTTCCTCAGTTCCAGAACGGACTGTAAGGGTTAGAGTGAAAGGCGACAAAGGATTTATCACTATCAAAGGTATTGGTAACGAATCGGGTGCCAGCCGTTTTGAATGGGAAAAAGAGATCCCGGTAGAAGAGGTAAAAGAGTTGTTAAAACTTTGTGAGCCCGGAATTATTGATAAAACCCGCTTTATCGTACCTGAAAAATCGGGACTGAAGTATGAAGTAGACGAATTTTATGGTGATAATGAGGGATTGACTGTGGCTGAGATTGAGTTACCTACAGAAGATCACCCGTTTGAGAAACCTGAATGGCTCGGAGAAGAAGTAACCGGCGATGTAAGGTATTTTAATTCAATGCTGATGAAAAATCCCTATAAAAGCTGGTAGATCTTTTAGCTATAAGGGTTTGTATTCAGTCAAGCATTGAAATTATTCCAGACGAATTGTTTTTTTATCATTTGGATTTGATATCCAGTAATTTATTGCAATAATTATTATGAGCGACAATAAATTTGATGAACATACTGCTAATGATTTTACCGATGAGAAGAACGTAGAACTGGTGGAAGAGAATGGGTTTGACCCATTGGATATGTCCAACTACCGGATCGAGAAATTACCCAAACGTTCTAAATCAAAGGTTGAGGCATTCTTGGCTACTATCGGAGGACCTCTGGCGATAATCAGTTTTATACTCATCTATTTTATTTTTAAACCCGGGTATTTGCTGGATATTGATGCTGCATCACTCAGCGAACATGCCAGGGCTATTTATGATAAAATAGGAGCCGTTGAGTTTTCACGGATCAATATTGCCATGCTGGGTATTTTTACTGTTGGTGTCTTGCTGTGGATGACGGAGGCAATCCCCAATTACCTTACATCGCTCATAATAATTATCAGTTTAGTGTTATCTGGGGTTTTGCCCGAAAAAGATGCTTATGCACAACTGGGGCATAAAGTGATGTGGCTGAACATTATGTCGTTCGTATTGGCAAGTATGCTTGTGAAAACGGGTCTGGCAAAGCGCTTTGCCCTTTGGTTTATTGTGCATTTCGGAAAACGTTCCTCCTCCATCTTTCTCAGCTTTCTGGTAATCAATGTGGTTCTGTCTGCTTTTATTTCGGCAACAACTGCAAAAGCTGCTATCCTGCTTCCTATTTTTATGGTCATTGCTGCCATTTACGGTGCCAGGGGAGGGGATCAGAAAAACAATTTTGGAAGGAACATCGTACTTCAGAATTTGTTTTATATCAACATAGGAGCCAGTGGTTTTCTTACCGGATCAGGTGCAAACCTATTGGCAGCTGCCCTGATCACAGGAGCAACCGGAGTGGATATATTCTTCACCGACTGGATGAAAGGTAATTTTCTGGTAGCCATTTTGCTGATGGTTATTGGTTATATCGTGGCCACGAGGATATTTTTTCCTTTGAAAAAAGAGGAACGGCTGCCACAAATACCGGGCGGTATGGAACGACTGCGGGAGGAGTTGAATAAATTGGGGAAAATGAACTTCCAGGAGGTAAAATCAGCTGTTCTTTTTCTCACGATCCTTGCTTTATGGTCAACAGATAAATATCATGGGATAAGCCCTACAGCCATTGCTTTTTTGGGAGCTGTAATTGCCCTGCTGCCACGCATCGGTATTTTGAAATGGAATGACGTGGATATTCCTTGGCACCTGATGTTGTTCTCGGCCGGAGCCTATACACTTGGAGCAGGCTTTAAAGCAACCGATCTCCCCGCTATCTCGGTGAATGCCATATTTGATGGATTGGGGTTTGGCGCCAACACACCTTTTTGGGTACTTTACCTGGCTCTTACTTTCTCAATGGCCTTCAGCGCTTTATTCTTCCAGTCAAAAACAATGCGTACCATGATCTTTGTTCCGATTGCTATTGGCGTAGCCAATCGTTTCGGTTTTGATGTGATCAGCCTGGCGTTGCCCGTAGCGTTTCTGATTGAACATGTTTATATGCTGCCTTTTAACAGTAAGCCTGCGGCACTGCTTTATGAAACAGATCAGTACAGTATGACCGATACATTTAAATACGGCTTTACAATGCTCGTTATAGGCTGGTTGACTAATATCCTGATGGGAGAAACATGGTACCGCTATCTGGGAATTACTCCCGATGGAGTATTTGGAATCTTCTAAAACAGTAACTTTTTAAGTCTTTGGTACTTTTGGTACAGTTTGTGCAATGTGTGGCGCAAATGAATTTCCGTTGAATTTGTATCATCGGGTTGAATAATTATTAATTTTGTGCCATTCAAAAATTTACGACAAATGAAAAAGATAATTTTATTAGCAACTTTTGTTTTTGCAATTTTATTTGCAGTTGCACAGGAAAATGAAAAGAAAGTACAGGATGTGAAAGAAGTTAAAAAAGAGATGAAGTCGGAAAACGGTCCGAAAATTTCTTTTGAAACGACATTACACGAGTATGGTGATATCGAACTGAACTCCGATGGTTCATTTGATTTTGTATTCACCAATACCGGAAATGAGCCGTTGATACTTTCCAAACCACGTTCTTCTTGCGGATGTACCATTCCTTCGTGGCCTAAAGAACCCATCCTTCCGGGTGAATCAAATGTGATTAAGGTAACGTACAACACTAAGAAAGCCGGTCCTTTTAACAAAACGGTAACCATTTATTCAAATGCCAAAGGGAATAGTTCGGTTGTTTTAAGAATTAAGGGTAAGGTTATTGCCAAACCAGCTGAAGCATTGCCTGAAAAAGAAAGCAGTCTGGGAACAGCCCCCGTCAATAAATAATATTAAGTAACATATGAAAATGGTTAATCGTGAAAATAGTTGATCGCGGTTAACCATTTTTTATTTTAGTCATATAACAATATCAACCTATGCCAGCCATATCACAAAAGGGGCGTATGATGCCCGAATCACCCATTCGTAAGTTAGTTCCTTACGCTGAAGCAGCCAGAGCGAGAGGTGTAAAAATTTACCCGCTCAATATTGGCCAGCCAGATATTGAAACCCCGGAGGTTGCATTAAATGCTGTTCATAATTTTAAGGATAAAGTGATTGCTTATAGTCATTCGGCAGGGGCAATCTCTCTTCGCCAAAAACTGGTTGAGTATTACAAAACAGTTAAGATTAAGCTGAGCCCCGATGAAATTATCGTTGCAGCCGGCGCTTCGGAAGCATTGTTGTTTGCTTTCCAGTCGATCATGGACCCTGATGATGAAGTGATCATTCCGGAACCGTTTTATGCTAATTATAATGGATTTGCCACCAACGCAGGTATCAGGGTAAAACCAATTATCTCGTCTATTGAGTCAGGTTTTGCTTTACCGCCGATTGAAGAATTTGAAAAAAATATTACAGATAAAACAAAGGCTATTCTTGTTTGTAATCCAAACAATCCCACAGGATATTTATATTCTAAAGAGGAGATGGAAACCCTACGGGATATTGTGAAGAAGTATAATCTGTTTTTAATAGCCGACGAGGTATACCGTGAATTTACATACGATGGAAAGACCCATTATTCTGCTATGTATCTGGATGGTATCGAGGAAAATGTAATCCTGATTGATTCTGTGTCAAAAAGATACAGTGCCTGTGGTGCCCGCCTTGGATGGATGGCCTCAAAAAACAAGGAACTGATGGCTACAGCCATGAAATTTGCCCAGGCCCGGTTGAGTCCGCCAACTTTCGGACAAGTGCTGGCTGAAGCCGCGGTAGATACGCCCGATTCATATTTTGCAGAAGTGACAGAAGAATATCTTGCCCGCAGAAACGCCGTTGTTGAAGGAATCAATAATATTGAGGGAGCTTATTGTCCCAAACCCGAAGGCGCTTTTTATGTGGTTGCCCGTTTGCCGATTGATGATTCCGACAGATTCTGCCAGTGGCTACTGGAAGATTTTACTTATGAAGGACAAACGGTAATGTTTGCTCCTGCCTCGGGTTTTTACTCAACACCGGGTAAAGGCAAAGATGAAGTACGGATAAGTTATGTGCTCAAGGTGGACGATCTGAACGCTTCGGTAAAAGTACTTGACGAGGCATTAAAGGTTTATCCCGGAAGGAAGTAGGTAAAGACATAGTTCTGCTGTCACCTGAAGGAAAAATAAGTGAATAATGCATGAGTTTTCCATCGCCGTAAGTATCATTGAAATTGCCGAAAAAGAGGCAAGGAAGGCTGGTGCTGCCGAAATAACAGAACTTACACTGGATGTTGGTACCATGTCAGGAATTGAATTTTATGCTTTGGATACTGCCCTGGAAATGGCGGTGAAGAAGACGATGCTTGAAAGGGCTAAGCTGACAATCAATAAAATCCAGGCGCGTGCAAAATGCAGTGAGTGTGGTTATGAATTCGATATTAATAATGTGTTCGATCCCTGCCCGAAATGCACCAGCCTGTTTCATGAATCACTATCAGGAAAAGAGCTGAAAATCAAGTCAATTATTGTTGATGTAGACGAATAGTATCTTCTTTTCCGGTCAATTGTTCCAGTGGCTTCACAATTGAATAATCTGTTCAACCTTCCGGATAATCTCAGGGATTTTCTTTTCAATTTCAGGAGACAGATGAATATTCATTGCCTGCTTCGGATGAATGGTGCATGTGACAAGATGGATCTCAGGTGTCTCCCCCAGAAGGATCGCAGATTCGATCATGTCTTTTAATCCTAATTCATGCGTGCTTAATGATTTAGGAAAGTCTTTGGCGAATTTGGGTCGAACTACATTAATTGTGCCCGGTGGGGCATTACTTAAGGCCGCATCAATGATGACTATGATGTTATAATCATGGAACAGGGACAACAAAACAAAACCACCTGTTCCTCCATCAAGCAATTCTACATTTTCAGGCCATTCCATTTTTTCAAGATGCTGCAAAGTATGTACGCCAATTCCCTCATCCTGTAAGAGGATGTTTCCAAGACCGAGTATTAACGTTTTGTTGACAGGCATGGTGCTTTATTGCTTCCTTTTTTCTTAGCGATTGACACAGAGTTCCTGAAAGCTTATGTTCAAAGATATGCTTTTCGCCTGAACGCAAAGACATTGATGCAGCTATAATTTCCGCATTGTAAACCGAAAATTCATGTACATTTGCTTCTTTATCAGAGTTTATGCCCGAGTTTCTAAAGATATTGTCGGTATTCATGATGGCAACGGTAAAGTATTTTTACGCGCCGCTGTTTGCTTACTTTTCCGGGCTTGGTTTTTGGGAGTCAATGACAGCTATGGTCACGGGTGGGGTTTCAGGTTTTTTATTTTTTTATTACATCAGTCATTTTATTGTCATTTCAGCAAAGTATATGAAACCGACGGCTCGTAAAATCATGCCTGAATCATGGTTGCAAAAGTATCGCTCTAAGAAAGAACGCAGGAATCTGAAGAAAAAACAGGCGAAAAAATTTACCCGCCGCAACCGTATGCTGATCCGCATGAGGAAGGCTGGTATGTGGGCAGTTATTTTAACAACGCCTGTATTACTGTCCATACCACTGGGAGCTTTCTTGTTAAGAAAGTATTATCATCCGCGCAGAGGAGTCGTTATTTTTACAGCATTTGTCATCATATTTGAAGGAGCCCTGCTGTGTTACCTTGTGTGGAATGTGCCTTCTGTCAGGCCGTAAAGTTTACCTGTTTAGCATACACGGAGACTGTTGGGGATGTCTGCTATGGTTAATGGCTAAGATTTAACATTCATTTAACTTTTTTATCGTTAATAATATAATTCCTTTTCTATTTTTGCTACTCATTTTAATCAAAAAAAAGTTAGTATGATGAACAAAGAAAAATTACGGAATGCATGCCAATCAGCATCGCAGGTTTTTGCAAAAATAAACAAGGGCAGATACATTGATTTACAGTCAAAACTGGAATATTGCATCGGAAGTTACGACCATGATAAAAATCCGTCAGGATTGATCGAATATGGTAAAGTTGCTTTAAACGAATTGAAAGCCTTTAAAGCACAGAATCCCAGAAAAGTCAATAAAAAGATTATTGAAGATCTGGAAAAACAGTTATCCTAAACAGTACAGAAAGATTCCTTCTTTTAGAGAAGGAGTTAATCAATTAAAAAAGCCCGGTTGTGTAACCGGGTTTTTTATTAGAGTAACCAGCTTGTTTTATTTATCAAGTTCAATTTCACGTTCCTCTTTTCCTTCTTCCTGGAATTTCCATCCACCGATCATGGAGGAAGTCACCCCGTTTCTTTCAATGTAATCATGGTAAAAAACAAGATATACATGTACCATGGCAAAAAGGATAAAGAACCACATTAGAATATGATGGATTTCGCGTGTAAGTAAATCGCCTCCCAGCAGTGCCGGTACCCAGGCAAATAGTTGCGGGAACCATGCCGGACTCATAGCTGCGTATATGCCAAATCCTGTCAGTACCTGCAACAGAAAAGCCAGAAATGTAAGAAAATAGGTAAAACTGGCAAGAGCATTATGTCCCAAATTAGGATTGTTGCTGCATTTAACCTGCAGGACGTCTACCTTTGTGATCTCCCACATATCCATCCAATGGCGCTTTGAGTAAGGAATATAGTTTCTCCAGTTGGCATATCTGTTACCTGCAAATCCCCAATATACTCTGAAAACAAAATTTACCAGAAATACATAGGCGAAAATAAAATGTACATACCTGACTGTTCCGAACCAGTAACTGTAAGAAGCCTCAGAAGCACTCTGTATGGCGGGCGGATCACCGATGATGTATCCGGTGACCGATAGGATTGCTATGCTTAATGCATTTGCCCAGTGATAAATACGTACAGGAACCTCCCAAACGTACTTGGGGTGCATTAACATCCGTTCAGACTGTAATGCTTTGTCCATGACTAAAAGGTTTGAATTTGATGAACATAAGATCCTTTTTCATCGTAAACATGAACGGCACATGCCAGGCAGGGATCGAAAGAGTGAATGGTTCGGATTAACTCAAGGGGTTGTTCCGGGTCGGCAACGGGAGTTCCGATCAATGATGATTCATATGCAGACATCTGTCCTTTCTCATCGCGTGGTGATGCGTTCCATGTGCTGGGAACAACCAACTGATAGTTTTCAATTTTCTTGTCTTTGATCACAATCCAATGTGCCAGTGCACCTCTCGGAGCTTCTGTCATGCCTACACCCTTAGCTTCCTGTGGCCAGCTCTCCGGTTTCCAGCGGTAATCAGCATACATCCTTGAATCACCATTTTTAATATTGGCAATGAGCGAGTCGAAGAATTCGAGGGCCCACTTGCTTACCAGTACGCTTTCCAGACCACGTGCTGCTGTACGTCCCAGTGTTGAGAACAGGGCCTGAACAGGTACATCCAATTTACCCAGTGCCCATTCCACAACCTCCTTATACTCATCCCGGCCTGAAGCATAACCCACCAGCATCCGGGCAAGAGGTCCTACTTCCATCGCATTGCCTTTCCATCTGGGAGTCTTCAGCCAACTGTATTTGTCTTCAATATTCAGTTGATCGTATGGCGGTTTGGGGCCTGCATAATTCAGGTTTGTCTGTCCTTCCCATGGATGCTTTGCACTGGCATCACCGGTGTCATAATCATAATAAGAGTGTGCAATATATTCCTTAATCTGATCAGGATCTTTCGTGTCAACTTCGTGTACTGTGCTTAAATCGCGGCCCATAATGATGCCTCTCGGGAATTTATAACTGGTTACATCGCCGTAACCGTTGGTAGGCAAATCACCGTAAGCCAGATAATTTTCCAAGCCGCCACCTATGGCGCCCCAGTCTTTATAAAAACCGGCAATAGCGAGTAGATCAGGAATATATACCTGATCGATAAATGTTTTCGCATCATCCAGTAACTTCTTTACGTAGGCAAATCTTTCAGCATTCAGTGCATTTACTTCGTCAAGATTGACAGAGACAGGAACGCCGCCAACCAGGTAATTCGGATGCGGGTTCTTGCCGCCGAAAATGGCATGAACTTTTACAATCTCTTTCTGCCATTCAAGTGCTTCAAGATAGTGAGCAACAGCCATCAGGTTGGCCTCCGGCGGTAGTTTATAAGCCGGGTGACCCCAGTAACCATTAGCAAAGATTCCCAGTTGTCCGCTGTCAACAAATTTTTTGATCCTTTTTTGTACATCAGAAAAATAACCGACAGAACTTTTTGGCCAGTGTGAGATACTTTGTGCCAGAGCAGATGTGCCTTTAGGATCGGCACTTAAAGCCGAAACAACATCTACCCAGTCAAGCGCATGCAGGTGATAAAAATGAACCACATGGTCTTGCATCATCTGTGCGCAGAACATCAGGTTTCTTATTAAATCGGCGTTTGGAGGAACAATAATTCCTAAGGCATCTTCGACGGTTCTTACCGATGCAAGTGCATGTACGGTCGTACAAACACCGCAAACTCTTTCAGTAAATGCCCACGCATCACGCGGATCACGTCCTTTAAGAATTATTTCCATACCCCGTACCATTGTTCCTGAGCTGTATGCATCTGTGATTTTACCGTTTTTTACTTCTATTTCTACCCGGAGATGCCCTTCAATTCGGGTAATTGGGTCAACTACTATTCTTTTTTCCATGACTTACTTCCTTTTATGATTCATTTTCTTCCGGTTCACATTCCCCTTCCTGAATTAACTTACGCTTTCTGATGTTTGTTGAAATAGCATGTGCTACAATCCCAACACCAGTTGCTACACTAAGACCAAGCCCCACTTTGTCGGCATTTGACTCGATACCAAAACCAGGGAACTTAGGAAGATGTTCATAAAATGGGCCATTATCCCAGAAGTTTGCTTCGCTGCAACCGAGACACGGGTGTCCTGATTTAATAGGGAAACTGGTTCCGTTATTCCACTCTGTAACACCACAGGCGTTGTAAGTAACCGGTCCTTTGCACCCCATTTTATAGAGGCAATATCCTCTTTTGGCGTTTTCGTCATCGAACGACTGAACGAATAATCCCGCATCGAAATTAGGACGGCGATAACAGGTGTCGTGTACGCGGCGTGAGTAAAATGCCTTTGGTCTGCCCAGTCGATCCAGCTCGGGAATCTGCCCGAATAGTAATAGATGAACAATAACGCCTGCCATTACTTCAGCAATAGGCGGACATCCCTGTACATTAATCACAGGTTTACCTTTAACCAGTTTGCGTACTGGAGTCGCACCTGTTGGGTTGGGTTTGGCTGCCTGTACACATCCTGAAGATGCGCAGTTGCCCCAGGCAACAATGGCTTTTGCACCATCCACCGATTCGTGCAGGACCTCTTCGAATGTTTTACCACCGATACAGCAGTAAACACCGTCCTCTTTGGTAGGTATCGATCCCTCAACCATCAGGATGTATTCGCCATGATATGCCTCAATGGTGTCGTGCAGTGATTTCTCTGCCTGATAACCAGAAGGAGCCATAAGTGTTTCCGTATAATCCAATGAAATCTGATCCAGTAAGATATCAGCAACCAATGGATGAGACGAGCGAATGAATGATTCGCTGCAGCATGTGCATTCCTGACCATGAAGCCAGATTACCGGAGGCCTCTTTTTTGTTTCAAGCGCACGGGCTACCTGACCGATACTGCTTGATTCCAAGCCCAGAAAAGCGGCCATCATAGCACTCAACTTCATAAAGTCGCGCCTTGAATAACCTTTCTCTATGGCTATTTCATAGTAAGTTTTTTGATTTTTGGCCATAATAAATAGTTTTATTTGTAGAGTCTTTCCATTCCGTTAACAATTACTTTTCGTATTTTGAATGTTCCTTTAATTTCAATGCGATCACCTAGCTGGATGTGGTTTATATCACTGATCGAGAATACCAGATACTTATTCCGGCAAACAAGTTTCATGTGCATGCTTTCTTTGTCCTGAACCACCTCGGCGACATCACCCTCCAGAAAAAGATTTGCTTCGATCATGCTCTTCTATAGGCAAGCGCTATTCCGAACCACTTGAATAAACTCTTTGGAAAAACCTTAATGACGTAAGGGATAGATTAAGAGCTGGTTATAAAAACAGTTAAATACTAATTAATACCAATTATAAATAAGGCGGGAGAGAAAACTTACGGTATTTCGTAAACAGCTTACGGTGTTCCGTAATTATTTTTAATAATTATTAATCAGATCTGAATATTGAGTCTTTTAATTTTGTCCCTGAGAGTTGTAAGTTTCATGCCAAGTTTGCGGGCAGCTTCGCTCTGGTTACCATCGGCATTAGTTAGGGCTTCCGATATCAGCTTTTCCTCAAGACAACGGATTACATCTTTCATGTCCATTTTTCCCGAAGTAAAACAATGATAACATTCCTTGATTAGTTTGTCAAGGTTGTGCAATTTCGAGAAATCATCAGGTAGGTCGGATAAGGTAATCTCATTTTCAGCAAAAAGTGAGGCGCGTTGAATAACATTTCTAAGTTCGCGCACATTACCAGGCCAGTTGTATTCAGTAAATATGCTCATTACTTCCTCACTGACATCCAGTTTTTTGTCTTTTGCAAAGTGCTTTAAGAAGTGCTCAACCAACAAGGGAATATCTTCTTTTCTTTGGCGTAACGGAGGAATGCGAAGTTGTACAATATTAAGTCTGTAGAATAAATCCTGCCTGAAAGCCTGGCGTTCTACCAGGTCTTTCAATTCAACTTTTGAAGCACAAATAACACGCACATCAACATGAATGGGTTTAGTTCCGCCAATATGCCTTATTTCGTTCGATTCCAGCACCCTTAGTAACTTTGCCTGAATATTTAAAGGTGTGTCGTCTATATCATCCAGAAAAATACTTCCTGTATGTGCCATCTCGAACATCCCCTTTTTACTATGGTCAGCATTTGTAAAAGACCCTTTTTCAAACCCGAATAATTCACTTTCCATCAATTCGGCCGGAAGGGCTGAGAGGCCGATCTTGACCATCGGATTTTGCCCCCTGTTGCTGAGCCTGTGTATGTAATCGGCAAAAACTTCTTTACCCACTCCTGTCTCTCCAATAATAAGTATACTGCTGTTGGAGTCGGCAACCCTGTTGATCCGCTCAATAAGGCCCAGCATCTCTTTATTACTAGTAATCAGTGAAACAGAATGAAACGGGTTCATTTTATATAGTTAACGGGTTTTTCTTTTCTTCTTCTGCCAGAATCTTTCCAAGTTCGTTCAGTGCTTCTATACTTTCCATAGCGCTTTGCTCGTCGAGTATTGTTAGTGCCGTGCCTACATGAGCCAATACGTAATCATTAACTCTTGCCTCAGGAAGCCACTCGACACATACTTCGCGCCTGACCCCGCCAAAATCAACAAGTGCCATCCGTAATTCGGAAGAGTCATCGATCGATATTATTTTCCCCGGTAAAGAAAGACACATTGTAATATGAGTTCATATTAGGTTACTAATATAGTAAATAACTGGAAATTTCCAAAATAGCCTGCTGACGAGGTAGTAATGAGGAACTTACAAAAATAATGATTATATTAGCAGCAACTTGTCAGATAACCAGATTGTGGATACGAGGATAAAATCAGGTCTTTTTCGCATCAGACCTAAATTAACGCGCACGTCATCGTTGCCCCCTTGCCAGGTGATTGATGCACTTCAGGAACATATCGTGCCGGGAGGAATGGTTGTGGGCAGTGCGCTTGGTAATAATGCTACCCTCAAAATTCAAAAAGAGTATAGATGTTTCTGGTCTCCAGTGGTGGAAATTCATGTAGTTAAAAGAGCTAAGGGGTCGGTAATTAAAGGAGTTATGGGACCTGATCCAAAGATATGGACAGTATTCATGTTGTTGAACATTCTTACCATTATACTCTTTTTTATAGGTATGCTCATGCTGATCTACCAGTGGCTATTCGGTGCAGCATTTCAGGTAGTCTGGAGTTTGCCGGCAAGTGTAGTTGTGGCGGTTCTGGTTGTGATTTTTGCCCGGATTGGCCAGATGAAAGGAAAAGAGCAAATTAAGGTTTTATGGCAATTCGTAGATAGCAGCGTTAAAGAAAAAGAGAAGAATAGGGAGGAAGCTGTCAGTGACAAGAATACTTCGGAAGCTACTGTTTAGGCAACTTTATGATAAATGTGATCCCGCCTTCCGGCCTGTTTACTGCTCTGATTTCTCCATCGTGTTTTTTTACCGCTTCTTTAACAAGCGCCAAACCAATACCAAACCCTTCTGTTTCAGTTTCTAATACATTTTGTGCACGGTAATATTCATCAAAAATCTGTTTAAGTTCTTCTTTGGGCACTCCGGGCCCCTTATCGCTGATTTCAATTACGATCTTTCTTAACTTCTCCTTTGTTGTAATGGTTATCTGTCCTTTCGTTCCAGAGAATTTTATGGCGTTGCTGATCAAATGTTTGAATATGTTCTCAAATAATGTTTTGTTGGCGTAATATTTATCAACGGATTCATCGAGGTTTAGCTCGAATGAGATATCCTTTTCTTCAGCCAGCTCGTATTGCCTGCTGATCGCTTCCACAATGATGTCACCTAATGAAATGATCTGTTTGCGCATATTATCGCTAAGCTTAATACTTGTCAGGTATAGAATGTCTTTGATAT
Source organism: Bacteroidota bacterium (assembly GCA_003648625.1). Lineage (GTDB taxonomy): Bacteria > Bacteroidota > Bacteroidia > Bacteroidales > F082 > UBA4459. Next base: position 7,862 of record QMPO01000009.1, on the reverse strand, counting down.
AATTTGTAATTAATTGCGACCTGCGGAAAGAACTTTCGATGAGCCTTTTGGAGTTTTCTTTTGGTTGGGTAGCATCTTTTTCTGTAAGTATCGATAAGTTTGTTCCGATTACTGCTTCATGCTTCAGTATATCTTTTGCCATGCGCAGAACATACTTGTTCTTGAGCTCTTCATTGTATTTGATCTGTCCCAGTGCGACCGTTAGTTTGTCCTCCTGGCTTCTTAACCGATGGCCGATCGATGTTGTTACATATACCAATATGTAAGATGAAAAGGCAAATACACTGTATGTTTTCAGAACGTAGTAGGGGTCTTGATATAATTCATGGTTTATCACTTTTTCCATGCACAGACAGTAGTGAGGAAGGATACCGTAATACTCGGAAAATACAAGGAATCCAAAAAGGAGCAAGGCAAGTGTGGTTTGGATAAAAGCACCCGTCCGCGTTAGCAGGATACTGGAGATAACCATATGGGAAATATAAATAATGAAGAAGGGATTGCTGATGCCTCCTGTGAAGTGGAGAATTGATGTAATGATGATCAGGTCGCAGATGAGTTGAAAATGTATGACAAACCGAACTGATCTGTAAAGATTTATTTCCTTTTTGTTTGTGATAAACTCAAGTAACCATAACGACAATAAATTGACAATAATCAAAGCAATGGCCAGCAAATACAGCGTGTTTTCGCGTATCTCTACATTAAGTATGTTTTTTCCAAGCCAGGCAAATGCAGCCAGTACAAGAATAGCAAGCCACCTATGACTCACCATCCAGTAAGCGCGTGTTACAAGCCGCTGGTCAGGTGTTATTATCTTCATTCTACAGCTTTTGAGAGTAAATAATTGATAGCTTCTGTTAATTCTTTAGCAATTACTGGTTTCTCTATGAAAATGTCAGCCTGGCTGCAGTCATCTTCGGGAATGTCCGTTGTAATAATGTTACACAGTATTAACGATATGACAGGGATTTCAGGTTTAATTTTTTTGATGTTTTTAAAAACATCGCATCCTCCGTATTTACTTTCTTTGATGCTGTCAATTAAAGCAAGTTTGTATGACGATAACTGAAGTAGCGTCTCGACCTCTGAAGCATTTGTTGCAGTTGATACAGTATAGCCGTTGTCAGTTAAAATAGTCTTATATGCAAACAACAGGTCTGGATCATCGGCAAACAGAAGGATCTTTTTTTGTTCCATTGGGGCATATTATCGTCTTAAAGATACTAAATAGTTCTTCAGTTGTCAATGTAATACCATTTTAGAGAGAACGGAATTATTAATAGAGAAGATACTTTTTCCTTATATTTTTAAAAGTTTTTAGGTCACTTTCCCATGATTTTCTTATTTCTCCTTCTGTCATTCCTTCCTCTATTTGTTTTCTGAGTTTATCAGTACCCGCTAATTTGTCAAAATAAGAAGTGAAGAATTCATGTTCCGGACTAAGTAATTTATAAGATTCTATAAGCCATGTTAAATGGATCCGGGAAGTATTTGTTGCGTAGTTTTCGGCATAAGTTGTAAGATTCCGGCCGTAACAGGTAATTCCCTCATATTTGGGGTTTGCAGCGCCCGAATGGGGTATGGGGGTAAAGGCAAAATTTTCGACAGGGAAGTCAGGGTGTCCGTAAACCTGAAATGGGAAATCGGTTCCCCTTCCTATGCTCATAATTGTGCCTTCAAACAAACACAACGAGGGGTATAGATAAATAGCCTGCCAATTGGGTAGGTTAGGGGATGGTTTAACCGGTAATTTAACGATCATGTTCCGGTTGTAGTTGCGCATTTTTATAACAGTCAGATTGCATTTTCGTTCACTTTGCAGCCAGCCTTCACCATTCACCAACAGGGCATATTCACCTATGGTCATTCCGTAAACTATGGGAATCCTGTGCATTCCAACAAAAGAACTAAATTCCGCTTCGAGTATAGGACCATCCACATAAAAACTGTTGGGGTTGGGCCTGTCGAGTACAATCACCTCAACTCCATATGCTGCACAGGCATCCATCACATAGGTTAATGTTGAAATGTATGTGTAGAACCTGACACCCACATCCTGGAGGTCAAACAACATAACCTCAACTCCTTCGAGATCTTCTTCGGTGGGCTTTTTATGCTTGCCATAAAGCGAAATAATCTGAATGCCAGTTGCGGGGTCGGTAGTTCCCCCAATAAAAGCCCCTGCATCTTCGGCTCCTCTGAAACCGTGTTCGGGGCTGAATATTTTTGCTAAGTGTATATCACTATCCAAAAGGGTGTCAACAAGATGCGTGTTCCCGATAACAGATGACTGATTAGCAACAATGCCAATGGTTTTGTTTTTAATGAGTGGCAGATATTCGTTTATTCTTTGATCGCCGGTTACGATTTCACTATAATCAACCAGTTGTGGAGCCTCTTTTTGTGCACAGGCCTGCAAAATGAATATAAAGATCGTTGTGAATAAAATAGTTCTGTTCACGCTCTTGCTGTTTTTGAATTACTAATTTTGTACAAAAGAACAAAAATTGAACCTGGAATATTTCATAGCAAACAAAATATCATCAAAAGCATCCGATGTATTTTCACGTCCTGTCATTAAAATATCGTATGTGAGTATCGCCTTAGGCCTGGCGCTGATGATCATTTCTGTTGCCATTGTAATTGGTTTTAAAAGTTCAATAAGCAATAAAATTATTGGTTTTGCTGCTCATATGCAAATCGAAGGGTTTTCAAACAACGAATCAATCATCGAAAAGCCTCTGCAAAAAGATGACGAATTCCTTATTCAGTTGCGCAAAAGGAAAGATGTAAGGCACATGCAATTTACAGCCCTTAAAGCAGGCGTGTTAAAGACAGAAGAACAGATACAGGGAGTGTTGCTGAAAGGTGTGGACATGAATTACGACACAACTTTTTTGCATGGAAGTCTGGTGGATGGACATCTGCCACAGATTTCAGATGAAGGTATAACTAATGAAGTAATTATTTCTTCGTCCCTGGCAAAAAAGATGAACCTTAAAACCGGTGATCCGGTACGTGTCTGGTTTATCGGGGAAGATGATAAAAATGCCCGGGGCAGGAAATTTGTTATTTCCGGCGTGTACAACACGAGCATAGAAGAGTTTGACAATGCTTATATTATTGGCGACATCAGGCATGTTCAGAAATTAAATAACTGGACCGAAAACCAGGTGGGCAAAGTGGAATTGATGGTCAATGATTTCAGAGATGTGGATCAGGTGGCCCGGTCAATTTATAAACAAATCCCCTATAACCTTACAGTTTTAACAGTTAAAGACAGGTACCCTCAGATATTTAACTGGCTTGATTTGCTGGATATGAATGTGATTGTTATTCTGACATTACTTATTCTGGTGGCGGGAATTACGATGATCTCCACGTTATTGATCATAATAATTGAGCGAACGAATATGGTAGGTGTTCTCAAAGCTTTAGGGATGCGCAATAAATCCGTACGGAAGATATTCCTGTACAAAGCATCATATATTATTATCAGGGGTATGCTCTGGGGTAATGTCATCGGGTTGCTGTTTTATTATGTACAGGAAAAGTTTCGGTTAATAAAACTTAACCCTGAAAATTATTATGTCAATTACGTACCTGTCGAATTAAACCTGAATAATATATTTTTATTAAATGCCGGAACTTTTATTATTTGTTTCCTTATGCTGATCATTCCATCGTATTATATTACCCGAATACAACCTTTGAAGGCCCTCAGGTTTGAATAAATTAACTATTTCTGATAAATAGTGAAGTTATTTCTGTAAAAAGTGAATTTTTTTTCAAAAAAATTATAAATCTTATTGTAAAGAGAATCAGCAACATACAATTAAAAAGTAAAAATAGTTAATTTTTTTTTCAGACAGGGGGTATAATTTCTGTTTTTAATGGTACTAATTAGTGAAAAACAAACAGAAACAGGTCAGAGGAAACAATTAATGATCCGTCAATGTTTTGACGAGAACAACAAGCAAGCGGAGACGCGTAAGAACCAAAAGGGTACTTACGCGTCTTTAAATTATAGCCCATCTTAATGCTGAGTAATTTCAAGTCCGTTCAAACATAGGGCTAAAAGTTTTCATTCCCTTATTCAGTATTTTTTAAAAAATCGTTATTTTAGTAATCCTAAAAATTTAAAGGAATGGGAAGTGATATGTCTCCGTTGGATTTATTTATAAAATGAAACCAAATCCGAATAATTGAGTATAAAGCATTGACAACAGGATTATTCCTTCCATTACCACTGTTTCAAAAAGGCGAGAAGGTATTGAACATACCCTAACGCTTGCTCTGTTGTTAGGGGGTCAGATTTAAAAGTTCTGACCCTTTTTTCATTGCCGGCATAGTTAGGAAAAAATGAAAAAAAGAGTTTGTCAGATATGGGGGAGGTGAGGATAGAAACCAATCCTTTTTATGAACAATTTATTTTTTATTAAGGATGGCATATGGTATTATGATCAAGCTTTAATTTAATTAAATTTGCGCGACAAAATATTATCCGGTAACAACCGGATAATTCCAATTAATAACGTATAATGGAGAAGCTGGCGAAGACTATATTAAAACTCAGGTGGCTCATTACAATAGCAGTAATTCTCATTACCGTTTTTTTAGCATATCAGATTAAATTTATCGAAATAAATTCAGATGTGGTAAGCGCCCTTCCTGATGATGATCCGGATGTGGCCCTGTTTAAGAAGATCGGCAGTGATTTCGGTGGAAACAAGATCGGAATGATCATAGTTGAAGCCGAGAATATTTTTGATAATGACGTACTGCTGGATGTCCAGAAACTTACCGATACACTTTCTTTGCTGGATGGTATTGCTTCGGTTACGAGTATTACAAATATTTTGGACATTAAAAACGATGAGTTTGGTTTTGAAGTAGGTTCTTTAATTGATGTATACCAGCTGCCTTATTCGGAAGAGCAGTTGAAACAGTTAAAAGAGCGGGTTATTTCGAAAGATATGTTCAATGGGGTAATAGTATCGGAAGATGGAACGGCAACCCTGATACTGGTCACCTTAACAAATGATGCTGATATTCAAACAGCTGGTCGTTTGCTGATTGATAAAGTAGAATCGTTGCAGCTAAAAGAGAAACTCTATTATGCAGGTATGCCAATGATGGTTACAGCAATCTCGGAACTGATAGCTTCTGACTTGCTCAAATTGCTGCCTCTGGCATTCTTAGTGATTGCCGTGGTTTTGTTTTTCAGCTTCAGGAGCCTGCGGGGAGTGTTGTTGCCCCTCCTTTCCGCTGCCGTTGCAATTATATGGACGCTGGGGATTATGGCACTTACAGGCTATACGATGTCGATGGTTACGAATAATATTCCCATTCTTCTGTTAGCAGTAGGTAGTGCTTATTCGATTCATGTGATTAATAAAATAAATCAGGTTAAAGAAGCTGATTCGCGAAAAGCTATTCTAACAGCCCTGTCTTATATATTTATTCCGGTGACCCTTGCCGCTATAACCACGATTGTAGGGTTCATTTCTTTTGTTTTCGGATCCTATCTTACGATGATAAGGGATTTCGGTATTTTCACTGCTGCCGGAACATTTTTTTCAGCCCTGATGGCTCTGTTTTTTGTGCCTGCTGTTATTGACACATTCTCCTTTAAAGGAAGAAAGATTAAAGAAAATAAATCGGAAGGACGCGATTCGCTCCTCGCAAAATACCTGCTCATTCCATTAAAAAATCTGCTTTTCAAACATCCTAAGTACACTTTGATTACATGGGGCGTTCTGCTAATTGTAAGTGCAGCTTCCGTCATGCTGATTAAAAGAAGCGTTGATGTTAAGGAATACTTTAAACGCAGTAATCCCGCATGGCAGGCCGAAGAGATCATGATGCAGAAATTTGGTGGCTCAAAACCGATCTTTGTATCTTTTAAAGGAGACTTGCAGAGTCCTGATGTCCTGAATGCTATGCTGAAGACAGAAAAGATGCTAAAGGAAAATCCGAACATTTTCACAACGCAATCTATTGCTGATTTAATTGTGGAAATGAGTGATGCGTTAGGAGAGGGGAGAAAAATTCCGTCTGACAGGGACAAAATCGAACAGATGTGGTTTTTACTGGACGGGAATCCCGCCCTGAAACAAATAGTAAGTGACGACCTTGACGAAGGCTTGATCATTACTAAGTTTGCATCTTCCGATCTTTCCGAGAAAAAGGAATTTGTCAAAGAGATGAAACAATTCATCAATGATAATTCACATGGGGATTACGAGATAACATACACCGGGATGCCTTTTATCGAGATGAAAATGGACGCAAGCCTTATCCAGAGCCAGATCAGGAGTCTGCTGATAGCCATACTTGCCATGATTTTTGTCGTAGGCATTATACTTAGGTCTATTTCAACCGGTGTTTACGCAACGGCACCTATAATAGCAGCCATTGTTGTGCTTTACGGTGTAATGGGCCTGACAGGAATTCCGCTGAATATTGTTACCGTATTGGTGGCAAGTATTGCCTTGGGGATTGGTATTGATTATTCCATTCACGTAATTTCGCAATTCAACTATTCATACCGGAACGGTAAAACCCTGCATGATGCACTTGATGACACGATTACAATAAGCGGCAAGTCTATTTTTATTAATGTAGTATCGGTATCAACCGGATTCTTAGTACTTGTCTTTTCCGAAATGGTGCCTTTGCAATACTTTGGCATATTAATGGCATTAAGCATGGTGGGGTCGGGACTCGCAGCTCTTACATTATTACCCGTTATTTTAATTTTAGTACACAGAAAAAGACTTTCATAAGCATAACGAGAAATTTTAGTCTGAAATGAAACAATTTACCTACATATTTTTAAGCATTATCTTAGTTGTAACAAGCGGAATCGATACGTTTGCACAGGATGCGCAAACATTACTCAGTAAGATGGATGAGGTAATGTACTCTCCAAAAGACAAACAAGGAACCGTTCAGATAATTCTTACAAACCGGCAGGGAAAAGAGAAGGAGCGGGAAGCTATTTTTAAACAAAAAGCGAACAAAAGCTTATACAGATATACAAAGCCTGAAACGCAGGCTGGTATAGCCACATTGTCGTTACCGGATGGTGTGATGTGGTTGTATATGCCGGCATTCGGCAAACCTAAAAAGATCTCACTGCTCGCCAGAAGCCAGGCTTTTACAGGTACTGATTTTTCTTATGAGGATATGGCAACTACACCATACTCGGAGCGGTACACTCCGAAATTTCTTGAAGAGAAAGTAGATCGGTATATGCTGGAGCTTGTTCCAAAATCTGATAAATCAAAGTATTCAAAAGTCGTTGTTGCACTTGATAAAGAGAATTATTATCCGATCAAAATGGAGTTTTATGATAAGGGCAACCGGAAGTTTAAAGAGGCAACATATACATACGAAAGAATTGGGAGTTACTGGAATGCCAAACAGGTTGTCATGGCCGATCTGAGCAAGCAGCATATGACCAAAATATTGCTAACTAATGTTAAATTCGATCAGGGAATTCCTGACAGCGTATTTACGGTAGAGAATCTGGTGCCGAAGGAAGAAAAAAAATAGAAGGAGTAGTTTTCTTAAAATCAATACTGTCCTAAATAAATATAATTTAGTAATGCCCTCAAGCCGGGCTGGCTCATCCTTTTTTTATTCATGGATTGTATATTTTCAAAGGAATTCATGAATGCGTTGCATTTCTACAGCAAAAAAAAGGATGCAAAAAATGCCGCCACTGCTGAAAAAATTGCTAAAAATCAATACATTCTGAAAGCTTCCCTTAATTAGCTACGTTCAAATTTAAAAATTTCCAGTTAATGTTTATGTCCTGTTGAAATGTGGGAAACTCCGTTTGTTGGCTATGG
>QMPO01000008.1 GCA_003648625.1 Bacteroidota bacterium | reverse complement strand
GTTGTTTTTCAATATATTATGCTTCATTAGTTGCATAAACCGGGATAAATATTATATTTTTATAAATAATTTATTGTTATGCCGGTTTCTGGAATTACATTACTGATCATCATGTTTCTTGCGGGAAATCCCGAACCTGTTTTCATGGTTGAAAATCTGCCGAAGGAAACAAGAGCCTATGTGCATGATAAAAAGCGAAAAGAAGAAATCCTTCTTCTTTACAAACAGTACGAAAAAGAAGTTAAACCATTTAAAAAAGAATTTACAAAAACCCGTAAGAAGTTAAAAAAGCTAAATCTTTCTAAAAAAACTTCTGAAGATTCGCTACTTCAACTATTATCTCATTCTCTGGATATTCAAGAAAGAATAGCTATAACGGGTATTTCTTACCGTATGCAAATTCAGGAATTGTTCTTATCAGGCGAGTGGGATGCGATTTTTACGCATAAGGAGTACTCCTCCGATGACAGTATCAGGAAAAACAGCGGGCAAGCCCTTGACACAGAACTGGAGGAAATAGAATTGATCATTACTAAATACATATCTGATCCATTCAGAGCTACAGAGATTCTTAAGGCACATCATCGCTATTCCAAACGGTTAAAAGAACTTATCGAAATAAATGCAGACACCGTAAAGCATAATCTGTTGGTATTTTGCAGGCAGGATGCAGAGAGGGACGAACTTGAAAAAGCCCTTTCGTCCACGTATGCTCTGGATGATGATGTGTTTTTCGCATTGTTGGATTTTAATGATGTGCTGAAAGATTATACAACAAATGAAGAATGGTTTCAGATTATTAAAAAGATCAACAGGCGATACTAATTTTAATTCCCGGTCTCTTTTTTCAGAATTTAAACCGAGCCTGAAAAAGATTAATTTTGACCGATTATTTAAATTTGATACTCATGTCGGAACAATTATTTAAGCCCAGCCGTACTTCACAAATCATCAGCGAGTTTACCCTGAAGCTGATGCAGGGAAAAGTAAGCCGTGAAGAGGCCAATGCCACTCAGGAAACATTAAAGGATGCACAAGCAGAAGATTTTATTGCCGGTGTTGACTTGCTGGTACAGCAACAACCGGTATCAACAGAAATGAAAAAGGGAATCAACAAATTGCTGAACCTTTTCTATGCCCATCTGAACGAATTGCCTCAACCGGAAGTGAGTGAAAACTCTTTCGCCGGAGGGCTTATCAGCGACAACAAAGTCATCCTGTCCGAAGTCAGAAGCTTAAAGCCTTTTATCAAAGAGTTGCAAAAAACCGTACCGCCACCCGAACCATTGGCCGCTTTCAGAAAACAAATTAAAGTATTAACGACCGTTGAAAAGCATTACCAGATCACAGAAAACATCCTGTTTCCCTTCCTTGAAAAACTTTGGCCGGCACACCGCTGTTTGCAAGTGCTATGGTCAGTACACGATGATGTGAGGGAAGGACTGCGCGAACTGGAAGTTGTTACTCATGCCGGAAACTGGGACCTGAAACGTTTCAACCGGCTAACAGGCGATTTATTCTTTAACATGGCAACAGCCATATTCAGAGAAGAAAAAATATTAATTCCTGCACTTGTGCATACCGGTGTGACAGCCGATCTGGACGAGCTGCTGGACGAAGCCGCAGAAATTGGCTGGTCGTTCATTCAAGCACCTGTTTCAACCAAAAAGAAAATATCCGGAACGGATAAGTCGGAAAAACAACATTTAAATGTAGCGTTTGCAACGGGCAGCTTGTCACCTGAACAGATCGAGCTTATTTTCAATCATCTGCCTCTGGATATCACTTTTGTGGATGAAAGCGACAGGGTTCTTTATTTTTCCACACCACCAAAGCGTACTTTTACGCGTACCAATGCCGTTATCGGAAGAACCGTACAGAACTGTCACCCGCCGGAAAGCGTATGGATGGTGGAAAAGATTCTGGAAGCCTTTAAAAAAGGCGATCAGGATGTGGCTTCATTCTGGATCCCGTTTAAAGATCAGTTCGTTTACATCCAGTATTATGCCGTCCGTGACAAGGAGGGAAATTACCGGGGCACACTGGAAGTTACGCAGGACGTAAAAGAAATAAGAGAACTTAAAGGGGAACGGCGATTGTTGCATTGGGAAAATGAAAAATGACTGCAAATAGAAATTAAAACTTTCCCTTCAAATCTCCGCCATAATTAATGTCGCGTATTTTTGTGTCAGGATCATTCAGCCATTCGGGGATGTTGTCTTTTGATTTTTCGAGTTTTTCGCGTTCCTGCTCCAATTCATCTTCACTGTAGGCAAAGGCCATCTCGGCTGTAATAACATGAGGAATTGCCTGTAACTTTTTCAGCTTACCAATTTCTTCCTCGGTGTTTTTTCCTTCGATGGTTACGATAATACGCCCTTTCTCATCGTGAATGTGGTATTCGCAATCAGGTGAGGATTTGACTGTTTGGAGAACTTTGTTAAGGTTCTCAGGTTTGGTTTGTATGACAATGCTGCTGAGGTTCATGGGTTCTATTTTGGGTTCTATTGCTGTAAATTGCGAGAATGAATTAAACGTTACTTTCATATTGTTTGCATGGAATGATAATGAGTGAATGCTAAGATAATTAGATTAATGAAAAAAAATTGAATTGTTCGTGCCTATTTTTGCATTAAAGAATTTAATCATTTTCGCGCTGTTTATTCGTGCATTTGTAGCATTTTTAAAGCTATTCTATTTTCCATATCATCAAATACCTGTCATCGGAAGCTGAAATTAATGTATGATCGTCAACAAACTCTATTTTAGTAATTACACTTTGGTGGCCTGTTAATTTGGTGATTTCTGATTTTGTATTGATATCGAACAAGGTAATGTTGTTTTCTTCATCGGCTGTATATGCGCCAACTGTTCCATTTTCATTTAGACCAACACAGTAAATCAGAAAGTTTTTTTGTAGATAGTATTTATCGCCGATCAAAGCTTGATATACTCCAACACGTCTGTCTTGCCCGGCTGTAATTATAGTCTCGTTTCGATAAACCAACTTGTAAATGTTATCCACGTTATTACATGAAAAATCTTTAACTACTTTGCCTTTCTGAATATCAATTTTGTGGACAATCCCACTCTCATCCGAAGTATAAACAAATTGATTGTCCCGGCTCAAATCAAAGTCTGAAAAAGTATAGGCACTTATGGGCAATTTGTAAACCATTTCATTTTTTTCAATATCAAATAGCATGATTTCATTGCTCATTAATCCAAGCAAGATTTCTTTTTCATTGATGAAACGGACTTTCTTCACCAGCAGTCTATCTATGTTTGCATCTATGACTTTTTTCTCATCTTTCCTCTGTCTGATCACAACGTTCCGAAAGCCATGAATTCCCTGCGTAACATAAATAAGCTGGTCATTTAATTTGTCGACTGAAAAGATTTTAGCCGGAACCTCATCGCCCATAAAATCTTTTATCTTAGGTAGTTGAATGAAATTGGTTTTTTGTCCCGTTTTAAAATTATACCATTCAATGGTACCGGCATCGGTAACAAGTATAATTTCCGGATCTTCGATAAAAAAGTCAGTAATAGCTCCCGATGTTATAATTTTTACGCTGGGGCTGATATTTTGACCTGCAAGCGTGCTAGTTGCAAAAATAAAAAAGAGAGAAATAAATAGTTTATCCCGCTGATAGTAAAAATTCATGTCTATCTGCCTCCTAAAATTTGCGTAACGTTTTAACGAACACCCTCACCCATTTTATCTTTCAGGTTCGATTGTGATCTGTTGCTTCTTATGCGATAATCAGGATCGAAAGTGTTAGGGATGTCTACCGTTACTTCTGCCTGCGGAACATGACATTGTGAGCAATTGAACATGGCTCCGTTAAAATGACCAAGATCCTTTTCTGTTACTTCACCTTCTTTTGCATCCACAAGATATTTACCATCTTTTTCGACTACTGAAGGCCGGTAGCTGGTAAAATGTGTTTCGGGTAATGGCGTAGCCTTAAATTTCGCGGCTTTGTCAGGCATGTGGCAGCGGAGGCATTTATTGTCGTCTGCTTTTATAGGCAAAAACCCACCAACACGGTGTGGAATTAAAGGCGGGGCATTCTCAAAAGAACGATCAATTGTTTTACTTTCGCCACTACGAACCTTTGAATACTCAGGCATCTCCGTCAGCACTGATTCATCACCCATAATTAAATCGTTCGTCATGTCGATATCCTCATCGGCAATATAATTTTCATTGTTGTTTGTGCTGTTGCACCCAGCAAACAGTAAACTTACGATTGCCATGCAAACTAATAATTTATTCATCGTTGTACCTCCTGATTTTTATAATTATATATAGCATATTTTAAAGCACTATCATTACAAACTTCTATGCACCGCCCACAGTTACTGCACTCTCCTACTATATAACCGGATTTTTCTCCGATCAGGTTCAGTACTTGTTTTTCGTGGCAAACATCGAAGCATTTCATACACATTGTACATTTTTCAACATCATGTTTTACTTTGATCAGTGAAAACCGGCTTGTTACCGAGTAAAATGCACCCAAAGGGCACAGGTGGCCACACCAACCGTACTCTACAACCAACAGATCGAAAAGGAACAAGGCAATAATTATCGCCCACCCGGCTCCAAATCCGAAAATGATACCACGGTGCAACATGGTAATCGGGTTTATCATTTCAAAAGCAGCAACACCAACAATTGGCGATAGAAGAATTCCTAATCCCAACACCCAATAACGGGTTTTACGGTTTAATGAAATAAAATACTCCTTTTGTGTAATCTTCCATTTTTTCCGCATCCAGGTTGACAGGTCAGTAACCATATTCACAGGACAAACCCAGCTGCAAAAACTCCTTCCGGCAATCAAAGCATAAAAAATAAGAACGATAATTCCACCGATAATCGCATCAGAGCTCATGATAAACCCTGTTGCAAATGTTTGTAAAACCGCGTGCGGGTCAGTCAGGTAAAAAGATTCCAGCACATAGGCTGAACTATAATTTCCCTGTAATAACTTCCATCCCCACCAATTGGCTCCACCGAATAAAATCAGCAGGCCAGTCTGTATGGTTCTTCTAAGTATTAAGTACCTGTTCCTCTCAATAATACTACTCATCATCAAGCAGATATTCCCAATCATTCAATTCATCTTCTGGAGAGGATTCTTCTGTTTTCTTCTCTTTCAGATTTCTCAAACGCTCTTCATCATCCTTATCCCATCCTTTGATATAATGCGCACCAACTTTTCCGGTTGCGACTGACCGCGGCAGGACAAAAATTGCCGCTTTTTCTGTAACACATGCATGTTCGCACAATCCGCAGCCGGTACAAATATCGCGGTGGACTACAGGTTTTAAAAATGCGTGTTTTCCGGTCCTCTCATTACGTTTGAATTCCAAAGTAATCGCTTCACCAAATAATGGACAAGCTCTGTAACAAGCATCGCATTGAATACCCCAATATGCCAGGCAAGCTTCCTGATCAAGCATAGCAACACCCATCTTTGCTTTGTTGATGTCGGGTTTTCCTGTTTTAACACCATCATTTTGCTTCGCTATTTTTTTCACATCGAGCGCCCCGCTCGGACAGACCGGAACACAAGGCACGTCAGTACACATATAACAAGGTATCAACCGTGGTTTAAAAAAGGGTGTGCCGATAGCCGTATGGTCGTCTAGGGTGGCCAATTGCAAAGTATCGTACGGACAAGCCTCAACACAAGTTCCACAACGGATACATGCCTTCACAAAATGATATTCGTCCAAAGCACCGGGTGGCCGAAGTGTCAATTCAGATGCTTTAAGTGTCACAGCTGTTGAACCCCAAACCGCTCCACCAAGGCTCAGTAAGCCGGCTCCGCGAAATAACGTTTTTAAGGCATCGCGTCTTGAGTTCATATTTTGTTTGGCAGCCATTTTTATTATGCTTTATAAATTCTGACAGCACATTTCTTAAAATCGGTTTGTTTTGAAATGGGATCCGTAGCGTCAAGACAAACCTTATTAATCAGCACTTTTTCATCAAACCAAGGCACATAAACCAATCCTTTGGGTACTCTGTTTCTTCCGCGCGTTTCAACATGGGCTTTAACTTTACCACGCCGCGAGTCAACCCAAATTAGATCGCCCTGCTGCAAATTGAGTTTTACTGCATCATCAGGATGCATATAGCAAAGGGCTTCGGGTACTGCCCTGTAAAGTTCCGGGACTCTCATAGTCATTGTTCCGCTGTGCCAGTGTTCCAGCACACGCCCGGTACATAACCAAAGCGGGTAATCTTTGTTGGGCATTTCCGGTGGATCCATATAAGGCCGGAAAAATATTTTGGCTTTGTTAGTCAGATCAACTTTTCCGGCAGATTGGTCAATTCCCTGCAAATTACCTTTGGCAATAGACTTTAGCGCCTTTCCATAAAAAGCAAATTCGCCCACATCCGCTTTACGCGCATATGGGTCATACTTCGAATTGAAGCGCCACTGGGTTTCTTTACCATCCACTACCGGCCATTTCAATCCGCGTACTTTGTGGTAGGTGTCAAAATCAGCATAGTCGTGGGCATGGCCTTCGCCGAAGGAGCGGTATTCCTCCCACAAATACTTTTGGATAAAGAATCCGTAACCTTTCCATTCCTCGCCATTAGTTCCCATTATTGTTCGGCCGTCACCAGCAACCTCAGTATTGTGAAATCCTTCACCAATGGGGTCAGGCCAAGTATATGATCTGGCTTCTTCATTGGCAAACAGCACATCATACAAGGTGTCGTCGGGGCTGTAGCCTAGTTTTTTCGCTTCATCCAAAACGTCCGGCAAACCAGCATCAAGACCCGGGATTTTCTGTGCTCCCCATACATCTTTCAACTTAAACCTTTTAGCAATCTCAATATATTGCCATAGATCGGGCATAGACTGGCCAACGGGGACTACCTGCTGTTTCCAGTGTTGTGTCCTCCTTTCAGCATTTCCATATGCACCCCACTTTTCATAAATCATGGCTACTGGTAGAACCAGGTCGGCAACTTTTGCAGAAACACCAGGATAGCTATCGGAGACTACAATAAAATTATCCATATTTCGCGCTGACTTCAACCAATGCTTGGCATTAGCCGTACACATAAACGGATTACAGACATTTACCCAGGCGAATTTAATTTTTTTATCCTCTATATCTCTGAATATCTTCATGATATGGGAACCGGGTTTAGGATTTATTGTTTTAGCCGGAATTTTCCAGAGTTTTTCAGAAACCTCGCGATGTTTTGCGTTGGCAACGAGCATATCGGCCGGAAGTCGGTGTGAAAATGTTCCTACTTCTCGGGCTGTTCCGCAAGCGGATGGCTGTCCGGTAAGACTGAAAGCTCCATTACCTGGTTTAGCCTGTTTCCCTAGCAGGAAGTGAACCATATAAGCCTGTTCATTAACCCAAACACCGCGCGTGTGCTGGTTCATACCCATCGTCCAGAAGGAGACAACTTTTCTGTTTTTCTCCATATAAAGGCTGGAGAGCAATTTCAGTTTAACTTTAAAAGAAGCCAGGTCTTCATCATCGTTTCCTTTGGCAAGGCGGGCCACGAAATTAAGGGTGTAAGGATCAAGTGCTTTTTTAAATTCCTCGAAAGAAATAGCCCAGTGACCTTTAGGAGTTTTCCGGTGTTTCATTTCCATTGTATCACCTTCTTTAAAACCAAGGTAACCAAGTGTTACCGCTTCCTCCTTCGATATTTTCTTAGAGACTTCCTTTTTTACCGTTTGTTTTTCCAGATCGGAAAAACCGGGATGATCGGGTGTACGCATTCCATAGCCAGTATCAACAAACCCGGTTGCAAATTGCATGTATTTGTCAATAAATTCCTGGTCCATCGATTCCGGATTGTTATAAACTATTTCGCGTGCGATATAGTTCCAGATAGCGAGGTCGGTATGTGGTTTAAAGATCAATTCAACATCGGCAAGGTCAGAGCAGCGGTTTGTATATGTTGACAGGTTGATGATCTTTACCTTATCAGGATCAGATAATTTTCTGTCTGTTACCCTCGACCACAGAACAGGGTGCATTTCGGCCATATTCGCTCCCCACGTTACAACGGTATCGGTTAATTCGATGTCATCGTAGCAACCTGCCGGCTCGTCAATTCCAAAAGTCTGGATGAACGCACCAACTGCTGAAGCCATACAATGTCGTGCATTGGGATCAAGGTTGTTTGAACGGAAACCGGCTTTCATCAATTTTGCCATTGCGTACCCTTCCTGTACGGTATATTGTCCGGAACCAAAAACACCTAATCCAGTTGGCCCTAATTCTTTCAGGGTTTTTCTCATCTGTTTCTCCATCTCATCGTAGGCAACTTTCCACGAAACGGGTTTAAACTTACCTGTTTTACTGAATTTTCCATCAGATCCCAGCCGCATTAAAGGTTGTTTTAAACGGTCGGCACCGTACATAATTTTGGCATTGAAGTAACCTTTTATACAATTCAACCCACGGTTAACCGGAGCCGCGGGGTCACCTTTTACAGCAACAATTTTTTCATCTTTTGTGGCCACCATAATTCCGCAACCGGTACCACAAAACCGGCATACTGCTTTATCCCAGCGCCATCCACCTTCCGATTTTTCAGGATTGGCAGCTTTCATTGTATTAGGCAACGACATGCCAATGGCTGTGGCTGCTGCTGCAACGGCAGTAGTTTTTACGAAATCTCTTCTGTTTAAACCCATGATATTATTTCTTTGGAAAAGAGGAATTAAAAACAATATTATTGATAACAAAGGCAGACTATGGCCCGGAATAATCCGAACTATAGTCTGTTTAGTTATACTATTTATTCTGAGTATCTCTTACGAAATTCGGCAGCTGCTGCTTTACGCTTTGCAACCTCTTCGGGATCCATTTTACCAAGGAACCATTTATGCATGTCGCTGTTAAGAATATCATCGAGCAAATTCTCCACTTCTTTAGCCTGTGCATATTTTCCTTCTTTTTTCGCATGGTCGATAATTTCCGTAATCCCGGGAACTATTTTCATATAAAAATTTTCTGCCAGGTCGAAGTTACCGTGCCATTGAGTATAATCCGGCCCCATCATTGAAGCTCCCATTCTAGCCCTGCGTCCTTCGTGATGCCATAGATAGAAATAATCCCATTCTATCTCTTCATCAAAAGCTGTTGCTGTGATCAGGCCATTTTTCTTCAACGATTTCATTAATGCCAGTGCAGGTTTGCCGTACTTTTCGTTGTACATATTCACCTGATTATCGTATTGCGAATAAAAATTCATCACATAATCTTTTGTATGGCACTGCAAGCACACATTCTGCATGCCTTTTCTTCTTTGTTCCCAAGTCAGAAAATCAGCCGGCAAGGGTTTTCCCTGTGCTTCATATTTTGCCAATTCTGCAGCATCAATTTTCTCAGAAACTTTAGGCCGTAATGTCCAGCTAATTCTATCACCAACATCATGTGTTACGGGCTGATCCGGTGTGGCACTCATATGACATGTTGCACACGTAGGAGCCGCTGAATAATCCTGTCCAACTACCCAAGGTTGTGCATCCAGATTCATTTCTTCGCGATGTGCATAAAAGTTAATTCCGTGCTTCGATTCGTTATAAATCTCCAACTGCGGGTGGTCAGGTCCTATATGGCATTTACCACAATTCTCAGGCTGGCGTGCCTGTGCAATAGAGAAATTATGCCTGTTGTGGCAAGCTGTACACGAACCTTTTGAACCATCAAGGTTAATACGCCCCATACCTGTATTTGGCCAGGTTTTTGAGTCGAGGAGTAATATTCCCATATCGTTGTATTTGGGATTTCCATTATCATCAGTTTCTATCAGAACCCTGGAGCCATGGCATTGCCAACACCCTGAGGCCGCCGCCGGGTTAGCGTTGTTATTAAAAGCCGCATGCCCTTCCACTACTTCTGCGAGAACATTATCAAGAGATCCCATGATCATACCTGCATCGGCATGATGACTCGTTGTAAATTGTTCAGCTTCTTCTGCATGGCATTCAGCACAATCATTAGGAGTAACGATTGTAGCAATAAACTGCCCTTCGTGTTCGTAACCATCAACATCGCCTTTTTTAGCCTGGTGACACTCTAGACAGCCAACGCCAACTTCGGCATGTTTACTGTTTTTCCATTGTTCAACAATTACCTTTCCTGCACCTTGTTCTCCATGACAGCTGATACAATGCCGCGTTCCTTCATCAATAATAGGAGAAGCTTTGTAATCGGGCATTGCATGCTGCACCTCTTTCCAGAGTGCCATTAATAATATTACGATAAATACCACGCTGAGTATACCGATAATAGTTCTTTTTGTATTTAAACTTGTTGCCATTTTATATAAGTTTTTAGTTATTTATTTTTGTTCTTTGATTAATTTAATGTCCGAAAGTTTCCCAGGCAGTGAATACAGTTATTGTGAGCATCCCAACAACGCCAATCCAGAATCCGACCTCTTTATCAGGGAAAAGCTTATCCAAAAAGCGATCGATATAAGGCCAGAAGAACAGAATCCCAATAAATACCATCGGCCCGAGCACCCCGATCATCAGGTTTGTGATTTTCAACCAGCGGAAAACAGCGAAGAAATACCATTCAGGCTTGATATGTAAGGGTGTTACATTTGGGTTAGCCGGGTCGCCAAGCTGAACCGGGAACAATAAGGACAGCGTTAACAGCAGTATCATAATAATGGATACCATGATCAACTCGGTAAATACGTGGTCAGGCCACAAGGGGAAAGTTTTCTTTTCCAATTTTTCATCACCCTTGAATTTTAATTCGGTTACACCATGTGCACGGATAAGATAGACATGAATACCGACCGCTATTGCCAATAAAATTGGGAGCAAAACAATATGAAAAAGGTAAAACCTTGTTAAGGTATTCTGACCAATCTCACTGCCACCCCGCATAAAGTCGGCAATCCATTCACCAATGAAAGGTGTAGCACCGGCAATTCCTGTTCCGACTTTCATAGCCCAATACGACATCTGTTCGTAAACAAGTGAGTAGCCTGTAAAACCAAACATTAAGGTAAGCAGGAATAAAATAACACCAAACATCCAGTTGATATCTCTTGGTGGTTTATAGGCACGCGTAAAGAACACCCGCATCATGTGTAAAATTAAGGAAGCAATCATGATATTGGATGACCAACGGTGAATGCTTCTGATCAGCCATCCATAATCGGCGGTATAAGTAATATAGGCGATGCTGTCGTAGGCCTTATCGGTGTCGGGAATATAATAAAAAATCAGCATAATCCCGGTGATCACCTGTACGACAAACATATAAAGAGGTGTTCCGCCCAGAGCCCACCACCATCTTTTCAGATGATTGGGGATGGGTTCTGCGGTCATTTCAATCAGGGCGTCCTGATCTATCGGAAATGATTGTTTAAGCCAAGTTCCTAGTCCCATAATCAACCCTCCGCATCTTTAAAGTAAATAAAAACATTGTCGTCTTCAATCTCTGTATGGTAGGTTTGTAGGGGCGTAGGTGGTGGGCCGGCAATTACGTTTCCGTTTTTGTCGAAACGTCCCTGATGACAGGGACAGTAAAATTCCTGGTTGTCTTTTTGCCAGTAAACCGTACATCCTAAATGTGTACATACAGTGGACATGGCCTTGACTTCCCGTTCGCCAGTACGTACAAGGACGAGGTCTTTTCCGCGCAAGTCGGTAATCTTGCGGGAGGCGTTGATGGGCAATTCATCCAGGTGCATCGTGAATATCCGACGGGTAACATCACGCTTTTTTGGTGTGATAAAGCGAAAACCCATAGCCGTTAGTCCAGCAAATGCACCTCCTAATGGAATGAATGCCAACATATTTTTTAATGCATCTCTTCTGTCCATATTTGTTGTTTTTTGTTTATTTCTTTTTGTTGTCAGAATTATAGAAAGTCGGTTTGAAAGTGATCATCACCCAAGCCCAGTTGCTGGTGTTTTGGTAGTTTCCACCTTTTAATACCTGCATAGTTTCGGTAGCAAACATTTGTGAGTAGCCACCTGCAATTACAACGCCTTTAGTTACAGCATAACCAACTGAAAAGTCAATTTCAGTTCCTAAGCCACTGCTGTAATCTTTCCATTCATTTATTCCTCTGCCTGCTTCAATAGCTGTTGATACAGTAGCCGCCGACATGAAATAATGAGGGATCAATTTAAAAGTTACTTTTTTGACCATGTATACTAAAGGTATATAGATGTCGATTAAACCTACACTTCCACCATGGTTCCCAACATAGAAATAATCCATCCAACCATTGAACTTGTGATTGGTTCCATAAAAAGGAGTAAACGATTTGTCTTTTTCTCCACTTATGCCCTTGTCTTTTGTGGCAGTACCGGAAAGGTACTCACCACCCAGGCCAAATGAAAATCCCTTAACAAGATGTAATGAAACATCACCGCCAAAATACATGGCAGCTAGATCATTGTTTGCTTTGTTTTTACCCCCTTGGTAGTACACAGCAACGTTGAATTTTATTTTTTGGGCTTTTAATGAATATCTTGCACCAATGGTTTGGCTATAAGCTATTTTTTCATCGTACTTTGCTGTATCAGCATCTGCATCGTATGCCAATCCGTTGTTTAAAAACAGAACGCTTAAACCTGATTTACCAAAATCTCCATGATAATGCAGCCATTGGATGGTCTTGTAATTCTTGTTTTCATAAGCTACCTTATATAATGATTCCTGCATTGCGTTAATGGCGAAACCTAAGTCCAGTTTATGATTATCTCCAAAAAAGAATTTAAAAACGGCCGCATCGTGGCTTCGTGCCTGTTGAGCCCAACCCACACTACCAAATATCCGATGGTCATCATAAACAATCTCCATCCGGCCAGCTTTTAAAGACAGAAACTTGGTTAACTTTACCTGTGCCCAGGCCTGATGTACCGAAAGGCCATAAACATCGCCTTTATTGAGTTGGTTTACATCTCCCCAAACCCTTACATCCTGTAAGCTTAAAAATGCTGTGAATGTATTATTGGCGAAATATCCGTTTAACCGGGTGCGCTGTGAGACAAAATTAGCAGGTGTGGCATCATCCGGAAATAAAGTTTTATACCCGTGCCTTAATTCATAACGCGGCCTTATTTCACCGGTAATCTTAATGGTTTGGCTAAGTAATTCACTATTGAAGAAGAGTAACAATAATATTGTTACCAAAGGATATGATAACTTTTTCATTTGTTTGGTTTTGGTTTGTTATTAATGGTTTAATTAAGAATTTAAGTATTCTTTTTCTTAATTACTTGACAAAGTTATTCTAGTTAATAAATTAACAGTTCTCATATTTTATGAGATAAATCATATAATTAAAATTTAGAAGCGTTCTGAATAGATCTGTTCAGATTCAGATTTTCTGGTAAGACACTAGGTATACATATGTCTTTTCAGAGTATGACCAGCAATTTTTTCCTTTTTTTATAGATATTCATTTAAGGTTGCTGAACGCAGAAAGTTAACAAACTCCTCAGACAATTTTGTAATCACTTCATTTCTTATACATTTGTCAACCGGGCAAATCGGCAAATCATGAGGGCATTCTCCCAATTCCACTTCCCCTTCAATCGCTGTATAAATATCGTACAACAGAATATCTTCAGGCTTTTTTTTTAATTGAAATCCTCCGGCCGGGCCCCTGAAAGAACTTAACAAACCTATCTTCACCAATCGCTGCATAACTTTTCCGATGTGATGTTTGGAGTATTTTATCTTTTCGGACAGCTCAATGGCATTTACGGGTTTTTTTGACTTGGCCAGTACGATCAATCCGTGAATACCAATAGTAGCAGCATCAGAAAAATTAATAATTTTTGCCATTTACAGATAATAAATTCGTCGTGAAAATACAATATATTTCAGAATTCACCTTTCAAACCTTAAAGCAGAGAATAGTGAAAATGCAAATAGAGATTCCGCTCCTGTACTATTTAGCTATTGAAGCTACTATAGACACTTTAATTGTAACCTCATTGGGGACAATAAAACTTTTATCGCTTTTCGCATCTTCTTTTGACATGGTGGTATTCCCGAAATCGGTGCGGTCGATGATGATCTCTTGCGAGCGGGCCTGCAACGTGTCGTTCGCCAGACCTACAGCGGCAGTGAACGTGATACATTTTGTCACCCCTAAAAAGGTCAGGTCCCCTGAAATATAAGCCGAATCATTTTGGACGGTAACCTCATCGATCACAAAGGTAGTATAATGATATTTTGCTGTGTAGAGGAAATCCTTCGATTTCAACGTGTTCAACAGTGTAATCCGCATCAGTTCATAATCAATATCGGTATCCGTGATGCTTTCCATGCAGATGGTAAATTCACCGCCTGTTAATTTTCCTTTAGCGATTTCCAGTCTGCCACTGTCCAGTTTGAAATACCCCCGGTGCAGGTCACACGACCATGCTACTTTACTCCTGGCCGTATCCACAGAAAAAAAAACAGGTTCCTGAGCATTTAATCCAACAAAGCTCAACAGGAAGAGTAAGGCTAATAATATATTACTAGAAAATCTCATGTTTTAATCATCATTACTACCCACACTACATACACCGGTAATTTTATCATCAATAATAAGCTCCTGAATTTCAGGAGGAATATTGATTGCTCCCTTAAAGTTAGTATTCATAAATTCGGCAGCAAAAAAGTTACATCCTTTAATATCTGCGTATGAAAAGTCGGTTTCCTGCAAGTGAGCACCTCTAAAGTCAACATGCCACAAGCGTGAATTATAAAAGCTTGCTTCTTCAAGTCCGGCCCCTGTAAAATCAGAATAACTCAGGTCAGCCGAATCAAGTTTAGCACCTGCAAACACAGTAATGATAAACTTAACATGAACCATCTTACTTCCGGTAAAGTCAGCATCAGTAAATTCCGATTCTTTCATAAGAGCATTTGTAAAGTCGCTATTTCTGAAATTAGCTCTGTGTCCTCTGACGCCAAACATATTTGCACCTCTAAAATCAGAATTTTCAAGATTTGCATCATTGACAAAAATCCTGAAAAGCGTACCACGGCTAAAAAAGCAATTTGATAAGTCAGAACTATCAAAACTTGACCACCTCATATCAGAAAACTGAAAGTCAGAATTTGACAAATCGGCCTTTTCAACATGAGCAGAACGAAAACTTGACCCTCTGAAGTCCGCGTATTTTACGCTTTCTCCGTTCCAATAAACTTCGTCAAGGTTAGCTAACCTGAAATCATCCTCATTCTGTGGAATGACAGTTATACCTTTTTTGCGTTTTTTTCCATTTTCAAGCAATAATTCTTTATTTATAACGGCCTTGCGAATAGATTTGTCGGTAAAATTTGCCAGTTTATACATGTTAGATGTATCAGGTACAGGTTCAAACAAACCATTTTGCCGACTCTGGTTCATCAAATTAGTACACGATTGAAATGAAGCTATGCCGGACAATAAAATAAAAAAGAGAAAACCAGACGAAATTTTTATAATCATATACTAAACAATATCACTTTTATTAAAATGCCTGTTGCCTATAAATCCAAATACAAACCCCAGGATAACTGGATATACAATTGCAAAAATAATAAAAGCCCATCTACTAACAGTGTCAAGAATATAATAAGATGCCGCTCCCATAACTGTCAATTTTGGGTCGAATAAAACCAATACTGCGGTACGAAAGACCTGTAATGGATTAAGCATACCAAGACCTATTATTAATTCAGGGTTAACTCTGAATTTCAGCATTACCCCCATTAAAATTAAATCAAGAAAAGCAACTAATAATAACCATAATACAAATGCTGAACTTACTGCTAAATCCTGTGAGTGAGCATATGAAGAAATAAACATGCTTATACCAAGGAAGCAGAATATCATGGCTGCCAGCAAACCGCTGTACAAAGCGAATAAATCCCAGGGCACATCAATGTTAGTGATGGTTCCCCAAAGAGTAGCTCCCAGCAGGGCAAGAAACACGGGAACATAAACTACAATAAATTTGCTGGTAAATTTTCCCCAGAAGTATCCTGTAAACGAAACAGGCAGTGATAAAATGTATTCCATTACATTCGATTCGCGATCGCCCACAACGGAGCGCACTGTTGATATCAGAACGTATATAGGTAATATGACCATACACACCTGCATAAAAGTAACCATAAGCCGGCTCAGGCCTACAAAACCAATAATCTGTGATTCGGTAATCCCCATAGCAAACATCACAGCTACAAAACCACCGAACACCAAGCTATATGCCCAAAACCATTTTGATCTCAGGTTTTGCCTGATATCAAGAGCTAATATTTCTTTAAAACCACTATTCATTTATTGGATGTTTAAAATTGAATTCTACTTTTTACTAATGATGCATGTCCATTTTCTTTTGCTTAATAAACTCTTCACGCATTGTGATGCCATTGTGAATGCGCTCCACAACCGTTTTGAAATCATAAGTACTGTCAGCTTTATTTTTAAGCGCTCCGTAACCATAACCCATAGGAGTATGGTCGCCATAACGATACCATGCTTTTTCCACTTCTATCCATTCGCCTGTTTCACAATCCCCTACCCATGCTTTTGCCTCATCACCGCCATATTTGATCCAGGCGTCGGTTTCCATATATTCAATAAGGCATCCAAGGTCGTCATACCACAGAACTTCTTCGTACTTATTTATGGTTTGAACAGAATACTTCTGATCAGCCATTCCCATAAGACAGTTGACACATACATCCCGATCCCAGTTAATTTCACGTGGGCTTTGGTCAACTGTGTGGCTACATGCGAATACCACAAGCAACAATACGATTCCTGTTAATTTTTTCATTGTCTATTGTTTTTAGTTTTTTGTTTCCGTTATAACAGTTTTATCTA
Source organism: Bacteroidota bacterium (assembly GCA_003648625.1). Classification (GTDB taxonomy): domain Bacteria; phylum Bacteroidota; class Bacteroidia; order Bacteroidales; family F082; genus UBA4459. Next base: position 12,988 of record QMPO01000008.1, on the reverse strand, counting down.
CAGCAACAATCCCCAGATCCATTTCAACTACTCTGTTTACAAGAGTTTTAATTTCGTTCATTCTATGGCTACTTAATATCATCAAACTATCTTTTCTAAAGTTCTGAAGATGATCAAAAAGTATCTCTCTGGCCTGTGGGTCTAAATTTGCTGATGGCTCATCCAAAAGAAGAATTTTTGGTTGTCTTCCGAGAGCTAAAGCAATAAGTAACTTTTGTTTCATCCCTCCTGATAATTTAAAAAATGGCTTATTAATATTTTCTTCTATAATTAATCCCAGTGAATGGGTTAAACTGATAAATTCTTCTTTCGGGGTGTTTGTTAAATTGACAAAGAAGTTTAATAATTCATCAACGGTCATTTTAAGAGGCGGGGGTGTTTGCGGTACAAATCCAACATTTTGCAGAATATTTCGTCTTTCTTTTCGAGGATTCATACCCATTATTTCAAGGTGTCCTTCGTAATTGTATTGTCCAAGAATACATCTTATTAAAGTAGTCTTACCAGCACCATTTTGTCCAATTAGGGCAATTTTTTCTCCCGCATTAAAATCAATAGTAAGGTTTTTTATAACCTCTTGTTTTTTAAACGCTTTTGACAGACTGTTTATTTTTATCATTTATTTTTAATAATTAAATGGTTAAATGATTAAATGCGTAAATGATTAAATGGTTAGATTTACAGTTATTACTTCTTATTTCCATAGGTTGAATTTTTAGCTTTTGACATGATTTTAGTTATTTCATTAGCTTCTTTTGTTAATCTTTTCAGTTCTTCTTTTTCTTTCGACAGTTCTGCATCATGAATGATCTCTAACCAGTATTCCGTTTCATCCGCTTCTTCAACCACAATGCATATTTTACTATAAAATTCAGCTTTCGATCTTGCCCTGCATGCTGCACGATAATTGGCACCGGTTGAACTCGACGATTTTATTATTTGGTAAGTTATAACAGATGTTGCTTCGCACTTTCTTAATGAGTTGCAAAACCTGATAATATCTACTGCCAGTTTTTTCGTCCTTTTTTTAAGTTCTTCAATAAAAAAATCTTTCTCGTTCATAATTAATCCGGTGTTGTATTAAGAAATATTTTATCATTGCATCATTCAACCATTTTATCATTGCTCTTTTTACAACACCGCTCCCCATCCTTTAATGGTATAGGTAAGTGCATTACCCCCGCAGGTATCAATACACAAACCGCAGCGGGTACAATCGGAGCCGGTATAATGAACTTTCTGAGTTGCTTTTCCGCGTTGTACAAACCAAAGTTCGTGCGGCACCAGACATACATCCTGGCAATCGCGGCAATATCCGCATTTGTCCAGGTCAAATTTGATGGTCAGCGGCGATAATTTCCCTACGAGACTCCAGGTTGTTCCGATAGGACAAACATAACGGCACCAGAACCTTTTGCTGTAAACAATCTCGAACAACAGAACGCCTACAACCCAAAGCAGTAAAAGTCCGGGGCCATAAATCATGGCACGTGACGTAATACCCACAACATTCAGGTCTTCGAAAACCAGCTGTTGTGTAACAACGGCTAAAATGAGAAAGCCGATCCAGAAAACGAATCTTAGGCCGATGTGAAACGAATGTTCCTTGATCATCTTCTTTTTAACAAAATAATTATGCAGCTTTTCCATGTTCTCCGCCAGAAAATGATACGGGCACATCCACGAACAGTAGGTTCTTCCGCCAAGGAAAAACCAAAACAGCAATATTGTGAATAACCCTATCCAGAAATTCATTGTCAGGTGAACAATGTAGCCGGTTGTAGAAGAAACTGCCAGCACTTGTAAAGCGTTGAACGGATCCATCAGATAAAAACCAATTAATCGCGAACCGCTTAAAGAACCTTCCAGAATGGACAGGTCGAAAGCAAAAGATACTACAAACAGCAGGTTCATGAAAATCAGGGCAGTCCAGCGAATATTGCGCCATTTATGCCGTGTTTTGTGTGAGTTACACCACTCTTTATATTCTATACCCAGTTTCGTGTGCGGCATTTCCTCCACCGGTTTGGGTTTCAACGGAGGTTTGTTTTTACCGCTTTTTAATATGTCAAATGCCATGGCTTTTACGATTTTATGGGTTCAACAACAATACTTGGTTTTTCAGTCGGACACACCATCACACAAACTCCGCAACCGGTACATCCTTCCAAAACCCGGGGACGCATTTTACCATCTCTTCTACGGGGTTCAAATACTATGGCTTTTTCACCAATCGGACATTCGGTAACACATAAATTACAAATCTCCCTATCGAATTCTTTATCCTTTAGCGGAGTAGCCCATGCAACTTTGCTGTCGGGAGCCCGGTAAATACCTTCAAAATCTTTCCCGCGGGAGATTCCTTTAAACCCTTTACCTTGATGTGCCAGACAGGTATCTTTGATAACATGAGCTTTTCCCATTCGCACTGTTTCTTTCATTGCCACTTTCTGAACTTCAAAAGGGTTGATATCAGAATTACGCAGGTCAACAACTCCTTCAGTAGCTTTTTCAACTGCCGCCAGGCCAGCTTCTTTAAAGGGTATAAAATTGAGCACAGCTGTTGGGCAGGTTTCAACGCATTGCATTGCATCACAGGAGAAGTCACAGGCTTGCTCTCTGACATCAATGTAAGGGGTTCCGTAAGAAAGTCCTTCGTGTGCACCGGCTAGCTTAATTGCCTGTACGGGACAAATCTGTACACAAAGCCCGCATTTGATACAGCCATACATGAATTCCACTTCATTAATGGCACCGGGCGGACGAAGAAAATCCTGACGCAATTGCTTATCACTGCGGGCTACATCAAGATAGTGTGCTCCAGTACCCACAACAGCTAAAGCCCCGACAGCAATTCCACCTGATATTAGGAACTCCCTTCTGCCAATTTGTTTTTTTGCCATGATAATATTATTTAAAATCTTCGGTTTTTTACTGAGTAAAGATAAATAATTCCGACAGATAAGTAGTTGCTTTAAAACTTAAATCTTACTCCTATATTAAAACTAAAACCGGGTTCATAGTATAAACTTCCGGTATTAGGGCCCATGTTCTTGTATGCTCTACTCAGATGCTCCACATAATTTGTATTAAACAGGTTGGTGATCGAGCCGTTAATTTCCATAAAATCAAGCGGAGCATAACTGGCCGCCATATCTACAACAATGAACGATGGGGTGGTTGTTTCAGCAAAACTTTCCGACACTCTTTTCTGTTCGGCTGCATAGCGGGCTCTGACCTCAGTATCTACCTTACCTGATTTGTAACCGAAAGCAGCATTTATGGTAAAAGGTGGTATTTCGGGCAAAGGCTCATCCCACGAAATATTTTGAGCGTATGTATATCCACCGTCCAATGTGGCCCTGAAATACCTGGCAAAATAAAACCCTATGCCTGCTTCCAGCCCCATCATAGTAGCCTGATCAATGTTGGCAAACCGTTTGGCATGAGGAGGAGGCTTGCAGGGCATAAACTTTTTCTGTAAAGTTGTATCTACAAACGCGGTAATATAATTGTTCAGGTAAGAGTAAAATACGTCGGCGTAAACATGCACCACTTCCCATTTTTTGCTGACGATAATATCTGTCTGATAATTTACCTCAGGTTTCAGGTGAGGATCACCTACATATTCATATGCATCAAGCCCTACGGAAAGATGGTTAATGAATTTTTCAGTCAGATCTGCCGAACGTACACCACGACCTAAAGCCCATTGCACATAAAACCCTGGATCGAACTGCCAGGTTAAAGATGTATTAACGGATAAATTGTAATCATTGTCAGGCTGGATATTTCCGTTATAAAGTTCCGAGAAATCAGCTGCCGGATCATCAATAGCATAGCTGACAAAATCGAAACGGCCACCGATCACCCACAAAAGGCGGGAACTCAGCTGGTATTTATTTTCAAAGAAGACACCCAGATCAGACATTTTGGAGTCCTGCCAGACTTTATCAGCAAACTGTTTGGGCTTTGGGAGTGTATCTCCTGTACAACCGTTGATTTTAACCAAACGGTTTCTTTGTCCTTCTTTGTTGGTATAGTTATAATCGAGGCCGGTAAACTGAACGAATTTTTCACCTGGTTTTAATCCAAATTCAAGTCGGCCTCCGAACGATTTAGAAGTAACTGGAGTTACCGCTTCGGTTAAAGTCCAACTGGGACGGTTCCGTGTTGACATTTCATGGTCAGCATAAGAACCAAATACTTTTGCTTTAAGCTGGAAGATAACGTTGGAAATATCCTGCGCCATATAATCCAGGTATGCCAGCGTGCTGTTATCTTTGTCGGCATCCATAGGAAGGCCTGCGTGATCCACATCTTTGGCAAACCCCTGCCGCCAGGTTAGCTGTATGCGATTTTGTTTGCTCTTTCCGTGGTTATTCCCCAGTTTTACCGAATATCCCGTTCGCGTGTAAGAGGAAGGAATAACCGTTCCGTCACCACTTTTGTAATCGCCGAAATTTTTATAATCGCCATGCAACGAAGCGTCAAATCCTCTGCTCAGCAGTTGAATTTTTGCCTGTCCGTAATAGTTGCCGCCATTGGTCATATATCCACCGGCTATATCTCCTTTAACTTTAAATGCATCTACTTTTTCCACACTCTTAGTCACAACATTGACCAGTCCTCCCAATGAAGGCCCAAATCGCACCTGGTATGGCCCTTTGATTAGTTCCACTTTTTCAATTTCTTCGGGCGATATTTGTGATACGGCCGGATCCATCCGGTTCGGACATGCATTAGAAGTTTTTGTACCACCATCAATCTGTACATTTAATTGTTCATATTTAAAGCCTCGCAGTACTGGTTCCATGGCATAGTTTCCTCGTTTAATTACACCAAAACCCGGTTGTGTTTTAAACATTTCTCCCACATCATGCACATTCTGCAATTTAACCGACTCGGCTGAAATGTTTGTTTTTAAAAGTTTATCCGTCCTTTTTTCTGTTACTAATATTTCTTCAAGATATATTGTATCGTTCTGGGCCCGGAGTTTATTGCCAGCAAATAATACAAGCAAAACGGCTCCATATTTAAATATCGTTTTTAAAATCATAGTTAATAATATCAGTATTCTGTTTATGAAGATTTTTTTCTAAATCATTTTTTTCTGTAGGCCAATGCGCAGGCAGCGAAGCCCTGGCACATCCTTTTTTCTTGATAATTTATTGCTTATGGAATTCAATAGATAGAAAAAACGATGTTGCATCACAGGTGTATGTCCCGTTGCCTAACGCATTGGCAATACATTTATATCCGCGTACAATGCTGTATAACAACAAAATGGCCAATTGAACCAATAATTCTAAACCAAACCACAATGAGGTTATGAGCATCTGTTGTGGTTTATAAACCACAAAACACGGTGATAAGATTACGAAAGGATTTCGGGAGGGGGTGACGGAATTTTTATATAGACCGTTGATAAAAAACAAAGTATATTATTCGAGTATTTACAAACCAGGTGCCGGGGTTGCGGAAACTCCAGACCTGAAGGTGTAACATAAACCAGTTGGCTCAGATTATGGTTCGTTTCAGGAGGGGGTGATTCTTTTTTGGTTTTAGTCTCTTTATCACCCGCCCTGCTGATAATAGCACTCAGGTATGCAATGTCCCCGATCAGTGTCTTATGATTTTCAACCGTTACATCAGCATTGCTCACAACTGTTTGCGGCTTTACCAGTAAATAGCGTAAATACGGATAGTTGGGGGCTAACAGAAACCCTATGAACACTAATAGTAAAATACTATTTATTAAAATCCGCTTCATCACCTACAAATATAAACATTTTTTAAACCCCCGGATACAACCGGATTTTTCCTTTGCTTTTAACTCCTCCAGGCTAAAACAACGGTTTATCGGCATGCTGTTCTTCCCATTTATACATAGGTTCTTTATCACGAAGGACAAATTTTGGCTCTGAAAAAGGAGCCAGCCGTTCAAGGAAATCGAGGATCAGTAAAAGGGGTGATCCATAAAAGAATTTCACATTCCGGTTAAAGGTCCATAAATGTTCCACATAGGAATACAAAGAATAAGGTGTATCGCCAATATTGTCACCGTTTTTATCAAACCCCTGGTAATCATCAAAATAATTGTGTTGCCATTTGTTTAGATTAGCTGTTTTCCCTTCAGGGAATACCTGTACCAGATTGTTGTGGAAATAATTCTCTTTAAAAAGATTCCCCTGTTGGTTTGTGTGAAAGAATATGCCATAGCCACAAAAAGCTATTTCATTATGGGCAATGGTATTCACTTTTTCAGGAACAAAAGGTGAAACGTCAATATGTATGCCTTCGCTGGAGTAAATAAACCGATTGTATAGAATCTGGTTCGATGATGTTTCTTTCATGCCCAGGCACATCCCGCTTTCACCGGTCGATTTCATGATCAGATTATGTGTCATTACCGTTTCTTCACTGTACATAAGGAACACTCCCACCGAGTTTTCATAAAATTCATTGTACTGAATGCGGTTATTATGTGCATACATAAAATGGATGCTGTACCTGTTGCCGATACCCATATTTCCTTCAAATGTATTTTCCGATGAATACCAAACAACCATATCGCGTACATGGTGCCAGTAATTGTGTTTGATCAGGTTGTTGGTGGAATACCACAGACGGATGGCATCACCTTTTAACGCTTTTGAACGACGACTCAGCGAAGATATTTCGCAATGCAGTATTTTATTGTAATTCGACTGGAAGATATCTACTCCAAACAAACACTCTTCAATACGGCAATTTTCAACAACATTATAATCTCCAAGGATTTTAACGCCGCAGTCAATTTTATCATGGGAACCACCGGAGTCAGTTATCTTAAAATTTCTGATAGTGACGCTGTCAGTTTCAATATGGATAACCGATTCTATGCCCCTTCCTGAAAGCGTAGCCTTACTTTGACCATCTATAATAAGGCCGCGTGTTCTGATATAGACAGGACCGATATAAAATCCCGGATCCAACAGAATCGTATCTCCGGGATTTGCCATATTAACCAATGTTTGCAACGATTTTGGTTTTGTCGTATCAGCATAACCCTCAATCGGCTCATACGTTCCATACGACCTCTCCTGGCTGAACAAATTATTGCAGAACAAGCCTGTTAAAATGATCCATATTAGCCAGGATGTTTGTTTCATTGGTTATCTTCTATTTATTACGCCGTTTTTTAAGCCTGACTTTTCCTCAGCTCTTTATTCTTGAACAACATGGCTAAAATCATAAATACAAAAACGCCAAAAGCAAATAAAAAGCCATAATCAGGATAGGATACGGTAGTAAACTGGGCTACTCTTCCTTCGCCAAATACAGTGGGCATAAATGGTTTGATACCTGCAAAAGCACCACCTCCGTGTAAGCCAAGGTGATGTCCGTACCAGTATAAATAGTAAATGTACACGAATAAAAAGTAAAAAGGAACCAGTGCCGGAATAATCGCTGCCCAAAGCATTTTCTTCTTTGTATTGAACATAAAAAGAAGGGCCAGTAAAGCGAACAGAATAAAGAAATAAAGCGCATTCCTCATAATGTTATCCAGAAGTTTAAGCGCCCCGGGAATTTCATTATCAGGAATACTTTCGCCTGCATAAACAGGGTAAGGTACATGCTCTCCTATTTCATTGATGTCATTAACTCCCTGAACAATAGGGTACATTCCAATAAAGTGGTTGATCTTGTTCATTTCGAGCAGGCAATCAGCACCCGCATCCATGGCCAACTCCTCTCTTTCCCTAACGCCTTCACAACCATTGTACACTCCATCATATTTAAAGTTAATCCGGATACCTTCAGGATACATGGCTTTTGGATATTGGATACTTTGCAGTGCAACACTCCATATAGGATACTTTGGTGCAAAGTAAGTTACACCTATAAGTATGATAGCAACGAAAGTAAAAATCTGATACAGTTTAAGTTTCATGATACAAGAGTTTTACTTCGCAGTAACGCCTGCTTCGTTCAGCATATAAGAAATGGCATCAAACATATCCTGATCCGAACAATCGGTACAGGTTCCTTTTTCCGGCATCACGCCATATTCTCCCTGGAAACCTGCAATGGCATGTTTGTGCAGTGTTTCCATTCCTTTGGCAGCAATCTCTTCCCATCGAGGTTTATCAGTTAGAGCAGCTGCTCCGGCAACACCTTTCCAATGGCATGCAATACAAGCTTTATCGTAAACAACTTTCCCGTTATCCAGGTTAGCAGTCATCTCTTTTTTCACTTCTTTTTTTGTTTCTTTGGCTTTATCACCTGATCCTGAATTACCACCACAACTTGTTGCCAGGAAGGCAAATAAACCAATTGTCAATACCAATGTCATTACTTTTTTCATGTTTCACTAATTTAATTATGGATTTTTGATTTATTCTTTTGACAAATGTACAAAACAAAAGGAATGAAATAGCTATTTCATTCCTTTTGTTCTTCTATAAATATTCGTCTCTTACTGCTCCTTCATGATCTGCTCTGTCTTCAGTTTCAGGTACGTGATGATCTTATCCACATCCTCATCCGAAACATTCTGATCGGGCATAGCCAGTTTATATTGCTGACGCATGGCTTCAATATCCGCATCTTTCATATGGCTTTCCGGATCAACGATCCATTCTTTCAGCCACTGATCATTACGGCGTTTGTCAACCATCAGCAGGTCAGGGCCATTGAAATCCTCACCAAACTTATGGCAGGCGTTACAGCCATAGTTCAGGAATTCCATTTCGCCTTCCAGCAGGTTTTTCATCTCAATGGATGAAGGTTTAAATGCCTGCATCTGCATATCAGCCTGAACACGTTTTGAATAAGCCAACAAACTCTTACTGTTAGCTGCTTCATCGTAATTAACAATCAGATATCCCTGAAGCTGTCTGTCTTCCGGACTGTGGTAATTGTCAAGTAACAGAGGGAACATGCCGGATTTTTCAGCAACAAAATCCAGGGTTGCCGTTTCGCCGGGACGCCAGCGGTACATCTGATCATATGAGGCAACCTCATATACATAATGGTCGGTTTTTGCCTGGCCGTGGTTGGTCAGGTGTATCAATACTTCAGAGCCCTGCTTAACGGTAATATCACCGGGAGCAACCACCCCATCGTTGATAGTTCCGAAAACTTCCACTTTGTTACCTCTTGTTTTTACGGTTTCCGCTCCCAATGCCGTATAATACGGTGATTTTTCATCCGTGTAAATATTTGTTCCGATGTCATATTTCTCAACAGTCTCGTATTCATTAACATCAATTATGATCGTGTAGTGCGGCTCACCCATTGGTATTGGAAGGTCATAAAGAATCTTCATTTTTTCTCCGTCAATATCAATTAACTGGTGGTTCTGCGGATGCAATGGGCCAACCGGATTGAACCTGTCGATCGATAATTTATTCAATGAAATAAGATATTTACCACGTGCATCCACTGCATCACCGTGAGCAGAGACAAGGTGGCCTACATTGTAGTGTGATGAAACATAATCCAGCACCTTCAAATTGATGTAATCCCACTTGGTAATCCGCGAGTCAACATAAATTGATGTATAGATAACCCCATATTCATCATCAAACTGGTTGTGTAATGGCCCCAGGCCAACTTCTACACTTCCATGAAGGGCAGTTTCCAGCGAGATGATCGGGATACCATAAGTATCGGTTCCTTCGAAATTTTTTTCATCAATAGCCTTCATGATTTTATCAAAAGAATATACCCATGCATGCGAGTCGAGTTTACCGGCAACAACAATGTATTTACCATCAGGGCTTACATCGACACCGTGTGGTGATTTCGGTTCGGGGATCAGGAATAAAATGTTGTTGGCAACAGCCGTTTTAATCGGAATAACCTTATGGCCGTTAACCATTTTATATTTCCCTTGCTTCACAAGTTGTTCCGCTTTTTTCCAGTTCACCACATGCAGGTAGTCAACGTCCCGTGAAGAACATCCTGCTTCAAACGGCGGACGTCCGCTTTCAATCCCACCGAAATACATTTCGGTACAAAACGAGTTGGTGAATGACCAACCGTCGCTGGCATTTTTTCCGGCATCCGTCAAATCCTGTGTATAAGGCGGAAACTCCATGGTAAAGGAATTCTTTTCGTCAATTTTCCCCGTTTCATTGTTAAATTTCCAATAAGTCAGGCCACCTCTCCAGTGTTTCTGGAAGTTGGCTTCGGTAAGCGGGTAATATTTATGGTCGAAAGGAGCCGGATATTGAGAAGCTTCCAAAATATACTCTGAATTAGGTGTAAAGAAACAGCCACCATGGTCACTTCTGAAAATCGGGTTTACCACAATTTGTTTCAGTTCCCAGTCTTTCAGAGAAATTACATAAACCCTCGGATTGGCTTTGTCATTGATAACCGCCCATTTTCCATTGTATTTACCGTTAGTTTCAGAAAACCCGGGGTGATGCGTATCGCCCCACACCAATTCCTGACCGTCAATATAACCAGTTTCCATCATTTTCATTGACTCTTCGCTGAAGCCGTAACCATTTTCAGGCTGACGTGCAGCAGTTGGAACATATTTAACCAACCTCATCGAAGGGATAGTGTACATAATCATATTACCGGCCTGTCCTCCCGAATTAAGAGCAATATACTCCTCCTTCAGATTATCGGGAGTATAGGTTTTGGCAGCAGCCAGTACATCATCGGCATTAAGGTTTCTTCTTTTAACCACCTCGCCAAACGATTCATCCCCCCGCGGAGCACCTATATCGCCACTCCCTTTGGTTTTTCCTTTATCGCCACAACCTGTTGTAAATATCATTGCCAGACTCAGCAAAAAAGCAAATAACAGGCGGCTTGAAATTATTATATTTAATTTTTTCATTTCCATATTTATTAATGTTACTAATTATTTAAAACAACTGACTAACTATTTCTCTTCACTTAATTTTTCTTCAAGTAACTTTTTAGCTCTTAGCCCAACGTCAGCAGTTTTAACCTGATATTGCCAGTATTGCTCTGCCCAGAGGAAAGCGTCTTTCCATTTTCCTTCGGCGGCATATTTTTCATAGTTTGCTTTTGCCGGTTTCGCTTTTTCCAGTTGGTCAAAAGCATCATCAACCAAAGCAGCAACATAAGGATAATCCTGGAAGTTGTTTTCTTTCAAGAAGGTAACCACTCCGTTGATAATATCTTGTGTTGCATTAAGTACTTCAATTTTATCTTCGTAATTTTTCTTATACTCTGCTAACTGTTCTTCGGTGAGTTGTATTTCAACTTCACCTTTGGTTCCTTTATATCCTTTTGGTTTTATCAGCAGGATACCTTCCATCTCGAGGTGGAGTGCCGAACAGAATTCAGTACAGTAATACGGGAATACTCCCGGACGGTCGGCCACAAAGGTGAGCGAAGCCGTTTTTCCGGGTTCGAAGCTCCCGTGTTTGCCATAAGTATCAATGGTAAACCCGTGCGTTTCGTCCTCGGCACGCTCAAGGTTAGTGAGGTGGAAAGTAACCACATCGCCTTCGTTCACCTCAACAATTTCGGGAGTGATGTGCGAACGGATCATGGTACCAAATATATGTACTCTGTTTCCTTCGCGTTCGATTTTCTCTTGTCCTGCTACACATTTAAAGGCTGAAATTTCACCTGTACGTGTATTTGTCCCCAGCGGATAGCGTATAACCGGCTTGATTATAGTACGTAACACGGCTACAGAACCATAAATATTGGCCTGTGGTATGCTCATGGTATAAATATCCGTCATATCATCCGAAGAAATATCTATCAGGTGCTGGAAACTCGGCCGTACAGGGCCAATGTCCGGTTGGTTATCATACAGACCTTCTTTATCCACAACCGTCAAATAATTCGAATGCGGTTCGGCAGATGCTCCCTGAGGTGTCATTAACTGCCCCGGTTTAAATGTCAGCGTAACTTCGCCCTCTTTTTGCAGGTTTTCATAATTCCACCTTACAACTTTTTTATCATCGAAAGCTGAAGCATAAGCAACGCCCGGTCTGTAGTCAAATGCCAAATCAATTACCTTATTACCCAGCTTAACAGAACCATGTTTAACTGTATTAATATCCATGACAGGAATATCGCCATTTGCCTGAAATTCGGTAATATAAGTGCTGTTTGCGAAGGCGTCTTTTACTTTAGCAAAATCAAAAACAAATGCTTCATCGCTTGCGGTAATAAAATAATTTCCTGTAGGATCAACTTTCACACTGTTTGCCGCTGCAGGAAGCTGAATCATTGCTATGGCGTTTGCTTTTAATGCTTCAGTTAATTCAATAACGGCAAAATCATTCACGCTTTTTGTGTTGAGTCCACTCAGTTTGTCAAAGTCAACCACATAGACGTAATTATTACCCTCAATGGATGCCAGGCCAACAACCAGTCCATATGAATTCAATCTTCCGGCATCGAAGAACCCCATGGTGTAAGGAGGTAATTCAAGGGTAAACGATTCTTCTTTGATCATACGGCCGATGTGATGGCCCGATCCTGCCTCTGCTTCATTGTCAGTAAACTTCCAGAAAGTGATACCCGATTTTGAATTGGCATCAAACTCTTCAGCTACTTTTCCGCCCTGGCCGTTCCAGGGAGCAGGAAATTCGCTTGTCTGAATAACGAATTCCGTGTTTTCGGTAACTGCAACACCAGGGAATACGCTGACAAATAACGGGTGCATCAACACCTGCTTGGTTTCAAAGTCATCAAGACCCAATAACGCGATACGTGAATTTGCACCGTCGGAGTAAAACAGGTATTTCCCGTTATATTTACCGTTGGTTTCGGCTAAGGCCGGATACCGCATATCGCCGTATTTATACAAACGGTTATCAAGCGATCCCTTTTTAAGCATCAGGGTACTTTCATCATCAAATCCATAGCCCTGCCATGGTTCGGGAGAAAAGACACCTACGTATTTGTAAATACGCATGGAAGGAATACCGTAAACAACCATGGTCCCCGAGTTACCGGTTCCCACGAAGCCAAAGTATTCATCACGTCCGCCACG
>QMPO01000007.1 GCA_003648625.1 Bacteroidota bacterium | reverse complement strand
AACTCAATTTTCAAAAACGTAGTGCATTGAAAATATTAGTTGAACGAATCCCGATAGCGAAGCGTATCGGGATAAATGAGTAAATACTCCGATGCTCTGCATCGATCAAAAAGAAAATCCTATTTGATACCTCGTTAGCTCTGCTGCGAAGTGGTTCATTTTTAATTATTATTGTACATTTCCTCTGTAAAAAAGCGCTTTTGACTTAAAAATACAAAAGCTTCTTTTACATAGGGAACCGCTTGCTGTCGCTACGCTTTCCCATAAATTATTTTCATACGTTTATGGGAATTTTGTATGAAAAAAATTTATGTACATTTGATGCCTGAATCAATGTACATTCGAACAATCGCAACCATGAGCAAAACGGTCAGCTTATTTTTACTGGTACTTTCGGGTATTTTGTTTTTTACACGTTGCAGCAACGATGTGGATCTGTACGCCGATTATAAAGAAATCACCATTGTGTACGGTCTTCTTGATATAGACGACGACACGACATGGATTAAAATAACCAAGGCGTTTACCGGACCCGGAAATGCACTGATTATGGCGCAAAACCCCGATTCAAGTAATTATCCGTATAAACTCGATGCAAAACTGATTGGAATAAAAAACGGTAATGAACAGGATCCGATACAACTGGATACGATGACTATTTATAGTAAAAATGAAGGGGACTCCGTGTTTTATTATCCCAAACAATTGATGTATTATACAACGGAGAATATGGATGTTGATGCTGTTTACTCATTGATCGTTAACACCAAAGAAAACGAGATAACTTCTGAGGCTCCCATGATCGGTGGTTTCGGTTTGAGTTACCCGTATAACACAATCGACTTTGTGAATGATCATGCGATTAAATGGAACTCGGTAAAAAACGGCAAACGCTATGAAGTAACCACTATATTTCATTACCAGGAATATCTGCCCGGAACGTATGATGACACACTGAATTTGTCAATAGAAATTGAAAGCATTTACGCTAACCCGGTAAAAGTGTCAAACGATCTGGAAGGAGGAGAAGCGCTGGAGCTCAGATATGCAGGCGATAAATTCTTTGCCGAACTGGATTCCGAACTGGAAAAAACGGCAAACATCCAGAGATGGAGCGGGATGGTGGATGTGGTCATCAGCGCAGGGTCGGAGGTGTTGCATTATTATATCGAAATAAATAATTCCGTCGAAGGGTCGTTGCTTCAGGAACTTCCCCAATATACCAACATACATAATGGCACGGGGATATTTGCATCACGACACAGCGTGGTGAAATCGGTGCCGCTGTCGGGCTTTACCGAGCGCAAACTCGTGGAAGATTACAACCTGGGATTTAAATACAAGACAAAATAGCCCCGGTCTGTTAACTCCTTTAAAAACAACAAGTTTAATATTATTTCTCATGCCGGCATCCGATATGCCTGACGGCTGTTAACTGTCTTTTTGTCATTAATATTTGCGGAAATGTGCCAGTCCTTCCTTTGGCATAATGATTGACAAATCAATGACAAAAATTGAATAACCGAAAAAATTAAGAAAGGATAAATAATATGGGAAAAATAATTGGAATCGACTTAGGTACAACAAACTCGTGCGTTGCCGTAATGGAAGGCAGCGAACCGATTGTTATTACCAATAACGAAGGCCGCCGTACAACACCCTCTATTGTAGCTTTTACTGACAATGGGGAACGTAAGGTAGGCGACCCGGCCAAACGACAGGCCATTACAAACCCAAAGAAAACCATTTACTCGATAAAGCGGTTTATGGGGAACTCATTCTCAGAAGTTCAGACTGAGGTGAAAAGAGTAACGTATGATGTGGTTAAAGGCGATAACAACACACCACGTGTGAAAATTGATGATCGCTTATACACACCGCAGGAATCTCGGCTATGGTCTTGCAGAAGATGAAAAAAACGGCTGAAGATTATCTGGGTCAAACCGTGACCGAAGCAGTCATCACAGTGCCTGCCTATTTCAGCGACTCACAGCGTCAGGCTACTAAAGAGGCGGGTGAAATTGCCGGATTGACGGTAAAAAGGATTATCAACGAGCCTACAGCTGCTGCTTTGGCTTATGGCCTCGACAAGAAAGAACACGAAGGTAAAATTGCTGTGTTCGACTTAGGTGGAGGTACGTTCGATATTTCCATACTGGAACTGGGCGATGGTGTTTTTGAAGTAAAATCAACCAACGGAAATACCCATCTGGGTGGTGACGACTTCGATGATAAGATCATCCAGTGGCTGGCTGACGAATTTAAAAAAGATGAAGGACTCGATCTGAGAAAAGATCCGATGGCTTTGCAGCGTCTGAAAGAAGCTGCCGAAAAGGCTAAGATTGAATTATCGAGTGCTACCGAAACAGAAATCAATCTGCCCTACATTATGCCGGTTGACGGTGTGCCGAAACACCTGGTGCGTAAATTGACGAGGGCTAAATTTGAGCAACTGACCGATTCGCTGATACAGGCTACGCTGGGTCCTTGTAAGTCAGCACTGAAAGATGCCGGCCTGACCGCATCGGATATTGATGACGTAATTCTGGTAGGAGGATCGACACGTATTCCGGCCATTCAAAAAGTGGTGAAGGATTTCTTCGGAAAAGATCCTTCGAAAGGAGTAAACCCGGACGAAGTGGTTGCCATTGGTGCAGCTATCCAGGGTGGTGTATTGACAGGAGAAGTGAAAGATGTGTTGTTGCTCGATGTAACTCCGCTGTCGCTGGGTATCGAAACCCTCGGTGGTGTGATGACAAAACTCATCGAATCCAACACAACTATTCCGACTAAAAAATCGGAGACGTTCTCAACGGCTGCCGACAACCAACCATCTGTCGAGATACATGTGCTGCAGGGTGAGCGGCCTATGGCCAACCAGAACAAAAGTATCGGAAAATTCCACCTCGATGGAATTCCGCCTTCGCCACGCGGGGTGCCGCAAATTGAAGTGACTTTTGACATCGACTCAAACGGGATCCTTCATGTAAGCGCCAAAGATAAAGCTACGGGCAAATCCCAAAGTATTCGTATCGAAGCTTCTTCGGGTCTGACGGATGATGAGATCAAAAAGATGAAAGATGAAGCGGAAGCACATGCTGAAGAGGACAAAAAAGCGAAAGAAAAGATCGACAAGCTGAATGGTGCCGATGCGATGATCTTCCAGACGGAAAAACAGATCAAAGAGTATGGCGACAAACTGCCAGCTGATAAGAAAGCAGAGATTGAAAAAGTACTGGAAGAGTTGAAAACTGCCCACAAGGCACAGGATATACCGGCTATTGATGCCGCCATGGAAAAGCTGAACAGCATCTGGCAGCAGGCCAGCCAGGAAATGTACCAGGGTGGCGAGGCAGGGCAGGCTCCACCTGCGGGTGATACAGGAGACGCCGGCAACGGTACCCCTCCCGGTGATGATGGTGAAGTAACCGATGTTGACTTCGAAGAGGTGGACGACAAATAATACGAAACAAACATTGAATGAATAAAGAGGCTGTCTCAAAAGGGCAGCCTTTTTTGTTTACTACTTCTGATAAGTTTCTCCTGTTTTTCCTTTGCCACACGGGTATTTTATTCTATATTAGTACCCCTTTATCCCTGTCATTTCCGGGGCGCGGGATAACTGTCTGCAAATGAACACAAAGACAATTACATAAATTATTAATTAAAATTTTTACTATGATGAAAAAAGTACTTTTTATTTTATTGATGATCTCTTTCTCCTTTTGGGGGATGGGACAAAATCTAGTCTTGAATGGAGATTTTGAAAACTGGACCGGAATTAATCCGGATAATTGGACTGCGAGCGGTGATGGAATTAGTATTTCTGGAGACCCCTATGCGCAGAGTGGCCAAAATAGTTGTGAAGTTTTCTGGGATTCACAATCTAATCAATACTTGACATCGGATGCCTTTAACGTGACAGAAGGTGAAGAAATAAACGCAAGTTTCTGGGTTGCTGATAATGACCCTGCTGGTAGAGCAAGGTTATGCATTATTTATGAAGGAGCTTCTAACTATTATGGCACTTACAGTGAGGATATGGCAGGTTGGCAACAGCTAACATATACGAACTTAGTTCCGGCAGGAGCTACTTCGGCCGAATTCCAAATTAGGTTTTACGATGTTTCATCGAATTGGGATGGAGATGCCACAGTTTTTGTAGATAACGTTGTTTATGAGTACAATACAACTGTTTATCCTGAGCCGACAAATTATCCTTCTGATTTTAACGCAACAGTCGATGTTACGGATATTGATCTTGGCTGGCTGGATGATACCGAAGGTGATCAATTACCCCAGGCATACCTGGTTTTAGGTAAAATGATTTATCAGTCTGAATTTGTTGTGCCTGTTGATGGGACGCCTGTTGAAAATGACAATGATTGGTCTGATGGATATGCAGCGATCAACATACCTTATGGAGATGAAGAAGCTGTTTTTCAGTTTTTACAGGCTAATCTGCAATATGATTTTGCCATCTTCCCTTACACTAATACAGGAGATGATATTGATTATAAGACGGACGGAACATACCCTGTAGCCGGTGGTGCCACAGATAATGTAGTGTACAGTATTTATGAAACATTCGACCCTGAAGCATCCAGAGATATGATGGCCTATAACGTAACCGGAGAACAGGTGTGGGAATGGGCTAATTTTGGAAATCCGCCGGGTTGTCAAAAAATGAGTGGTTACGCAGGTGGTGCTAATGAAAACGAAGACTGGCTGATCACATCTTCCATTGATATGACTGCTTATTCAAACATGCTTCTGAGGTTTGATCATGCACGAAATTACGCCAGTAACAGTGGTTTATTTGTTATGGTTTCCACTGACTATGACGGTACGAGCGACCCATCAACAAACGGAACATGGACAGATATAACATCATTATTTACATTTCCGTCCGGCGGCTGGAATTTTATTGATGCAGGAATTGGTGATGTCAGTGCCTATATAAGCCCGACAACGTATTTTGCATTTAAATACACAAGTACGAATGCGGCTGCAGCTACATGGGAAGTGGATAATGTCCGCGTTTACACATATGTGCCCGTCATTACTGTGATTGATCCCAATGGCGGAGAAATACTCGAGCAGGGATCACAATATGAAATTATATGGGATCACGATTATTGGGTGGAGGAAAATGTAGCAATTTATTTAGCACAGGGCGCCGGTAAAGACCTGACATTAATTACCGAAAGCACACCTGTTGCTGATGGTTCTTATACATGGACTGTATGGTCATCCATTGAACCAGGAGATGATTTTATGATCTACCTGGAAAGTCCGGAAGGAACAAATGATTACAGCGATGACTTTTTCTCCATTGTAGCTGCCGGCGAACTGATCGCCGATTTTGAAGCAGACACCACCATGATCTATGTGGGCGACAGTGTGCTGTTCACCGATCTGACCATTGGTGCTGCCACAAGCTGGCTGTGGACATTTGAAGGCGGTACGCCTGCTACGTTTGACGGACAGGAACCACCCTATATTCATTACGCCGAAGCCGGCTCCTGGGATGTGACGCTGGAAGTATCGGATGATGTAAGAACAACGGATGTAATGACAAAAACCGACTACATCGTGGTCAGTGAAATGCCGGTATTGCCACCACCGGAAGATTTAGAAGGAACTGTGGATGTTCTGGATGTTCTTCTGTCGTGGACGGCTCCGGGTGGTGGTGGCCCAACCGGATTTGAAGACGACTTCGAATCGTACGATGACTTTGTTCTTGAGTTTGCGCCATGGACAAACGTTGATGTGGACGGAAGTGACACATATGGTATGACGGGTGTTGACTGGCCAAACGCAGGAGCTCCGCAAGCCTATATTATATTTAATCCTACAACCACAACGCCCCCTGTGGATGATATGACAGCACATTCCGGTAATAAACTGGCAGCCTGCCTGGCGGCAATCCCGTCACCAACCAACGATGACTGGATGATCACTCCGCTGGTAGATCTGGCTGATAATTCCCATCTGTCGTTCTGGGCTAAGTCATATACAGATGATTATGGTTTAGAGAGATTCAGGGTAGGTGTTTCAACAACAGGTATGGATCCGGCTGACTTCACCATCATTTCTGAAGGTGATTATGTGGAAGCTCCGGTTGAAGACTGGACAGAATTTACATACGACCTGAGCGCTTACAACGGCCAGCAGATTTATGTAGGTATCCAGTGTGTTTCCAATGATGCCTTTATCCTTATGATTGACGATGTGTACATTGGAGCCGACAAATCAGCTATCGTATATAACCCGGCCCAACCGGTTATCGGAAAAGCCACAAAACAGATGAATTATTTCGCACAGGCAACACCACAGCCTGCAGTAGCCCCGGTTAGTTCGGGCTTAAGAGATGATCCTGTATTGCAGGGATATAATGTCTATCGCGACGATGACCAGATTAACGCAGAATTAGTGGAACTGACTACATATACGGATATTGAACCAAGTATCGGCACACACAATTACTATGTAACAGCTGTGTATGATATGGGCGAATCGGTTCATTCGGATACCGTAACAATTGTTGTAACCGGTGTTGATGAACTATCGCTGGAATCTGTATCTGTTTATCCGAATCCGAGCAACGGTAAATTTACGGTTGGTTTGCCGGCCGGTGCCGATGTGGAACTGAATGTTATGGACCTGACCGGTAAATCGGTGTACAGATCAGCAGCCAGTGAAACGGTGACCATCGATCTGAGCAAACTGTATAAAGGTATGTATCTGTTGCATATCTACGACAGGAACAACGATACCAGTGTGGTTAAAAAACTGGTTATAAAATAATAAAACCTTATTCCGAAAGAGCCTGGCATACTTATGTTCAGGCTCTTTTATTTAATTAACACAAAAAAAATGTTATGAAAAAAATTTACCTGACAATTTTATTTATGGGCCTGTTTGTCCTTGTTATCAGGGCTCAGAACATCTGGACAAACGAATTTCATTACGATAATGTAAGTACTGATGAGAATGAATTTATTGAGGTTGTACTGGAAGATGCCGGATCATATAGTTTAAGTGATTTTGCAGTTACTCTGTACAATGGTAATAACGGAGAGAGTTACGACACAAAAACACTTGACCAGTTTACCATGGGCGATGTGGAAGGAGACTTCACGATTTATTATTATGATTATCCGTCAAATGGTATTCAAAACGGGGAAAGTGACGGAATAGCCCTAAGTTATCAGGACGTACTAATTGCCGGACAGTTTATCAGTTATGAGGGTACATTGACTGCAATAGGAGGACCGGCCGATGGAGAAACCTCGGTTGATATCGGGGTTAGCGAGAGTGGCGTTGAGTCCGACCAGTCATTACAACTGTCCGGTACAGGTGATCAGTATGCGGCATTCACCTGGCAGGAACCTGCATTAAACACAAAAGGACAATTGAATAATAACCAGACGTTTGGAGGCTATACACCGGATCCGGAACCTTCGAACTACCCGACTGCTTTTGCAGGTGCAGCGCAGGGAATGAAAATCAACCTGACATGGACTGATGCAACGGGCGAACAACTTCCAGCTGCGTATATTGTATATGGTACTACAGGAGACACTTTTCCGGTGCCGGAAGATGGAACGCCTGTAACGGACGACACAGATTTTTCGGATGGTGAAGTTGCACTGAATGTGCCGTTCGGAGATGAAGGTTGCTCTTTTAACGTCGATCCGAATACGAGCTATTCATTCACCATTTATCCTTATACCAACGCGGGTGAATACATTGATTTTAAAACAGACGAAACTGCTCCTGTGACAGATGTCATGAGTGCTAATTATATAGTTGTCAGCAGTGAGGAATTTAGTAACGCACTAAATACCTGGTCGTGGACACCTTATGATGTGAACGGTGACGAGGAATGGGTGTGGGAAGAAAATTATGGTAATCCACCGGGAAGTGCTAAAATGTCTGGCCATACAGATGCCAATTACCCAAACGAAGATTGGCTGATTTCACCGGAATTGGATCTGCACAGTTATATGGAAGTCTTTTTCTCGTTTGATCATGCACGGAACTTTGCCACAAACGATGGATTATCGGTACTGGTATCTTCCGATTATGATGGAACAAGTGATCCTTCCGTAAACGGAACATGGATTGACATTACAAATATGTTCACATTCCCCGAAAACGGTACGTGGGTGTTTTCTCCGGCCGGTGAAGCAGAAGTAGTAGAGCATAGCGGAGCAAATACTTATTTTGCTTTCCGATACATTTCCACTGTTGAAGATGCTGCAACCTGGGAAGTGGATAATGCTCTTGTTTACGGCATTATCAGTGTGGGAGTGGAGGAAATAATGAAGGAAAATATTTCTGTCTATCCAAATCCGGCCACAGACAGATTAAATATTGTATGTCCGTTGCAGGGACAATTAAGAATAACAAACATTACCGGGCAAGTCGTTTTGCAGAAAGCACTTAATAGTGGTGTGAATACGGTTAATGTCAGCGCGTTTGAACCGGGCTTGTACGTGGTACAGTTTACCGGTGAGGAGGGCAATACAAGCACCCAAAAATTAATGATCCGGTAAACAAAAAATACCGGTTTGAAAAATCCTGTCATTAAACAAAAATGGCAGGATTTTTTCTTTATTTTTATTCTTTTGCCAGAAAGGAAAACACACATACTTTTTTGGCTGTAATATTCGTTATCAATATCGAAAGATGCAGTATTTAAAATCAATGATCATAAGCCTGTTGCTGTTGTTGCCTTTGCTGGTATTTCCGCAGAAAGCTTCGCTGATCCGGCTTGAAGTTCCCGCTTCGCTTGAATCGGGAGCATTTCAGGTGGAAACTATTGGCGAAGAAGGGGTATTGATATTTTATGAGAGTAATGAGATTAACGAGGACAATTTACGTAAGTGGTATTTTGGTCTTTTCGATACTCAACTTAAGCAGGTGTGGCTGAAGTTTGTACCGCTCAACGACGGGATCTATTTTGTTAAATCGGTACGCAACGAGAATAAAATTCATTTCCTCTTTCGTTCCGATGGGACAGGCAGGGCCGGTGACTTTTATGAAATTGTCAATTACGACATGAAAAAGCGATCCTTTTCAAATATTTCCGGTACCATTCCCGAAGATGCGGAAATCAAAGGATTTGAGGCCATTGGAAATAAAGGATGCCTTGGCGTTAACCTGAAGAGGAATGGTACGGACGTGTTGTTTATCAACTTAAACAATGGCGAAATTGAAGCCCGGACTATTGAACCGGAGAACGATAGTTATATTGAAACGATCGATACCGATCCTGTGAACAGAAAATTTTATGTAGCTGTAAAATATGTGCGGGATAAAAGATACCTGGATGATAAAATTATCAGGTATTCGGCAGGTGGTGTACAGGAAAAAGTCTTTTCAATAAGAAATCAGGAAGGGCTGAAATTATTAAGGAATTTTAAATTCACACCGGTTAAAGACAACAAGTTAACCATACTGGGCACCTACGATATAGTGACAGGTAAAATGATGACAATGAAAGACCTGGATAACGATGAAGAAGCAAAGGGTGTGGGGATGTTTTTTCTTCAGTATGAGAGTGACACGCAGAAAATACTCAGATATTACGACTTCCTGAGTTTTGACAATATTTACGGATCGCTGGAGGGGCGCGAAATGAATTATTCGAAAAAGAATAGCGAGGCGAAGGATGAAGAAAAGCCAAACAAAACATTAACGGCCTTTTTTCATTTTTTTTCACCCCAGGTAATTCAAAAGGATAGCCAATATGTTTTTACGGTTGAGCTATATAAACCTTATTACCGGCTCGAAACCCGTATGGAATATGATTTTTACGGACGGCCCATGCCGCAAAGCTATACCATTTTTGACGGCTACAAATTTTACGATTTCATTATTGCTTCCGTTTCGGAAAACGGAGAGCTGCTCTGGAACAATGATTTTGAACTGAAAGAGATAAGGACATTTTTCCTGAATAAGCATGTTGCTGCTTTCGAAGACGACCCGTATTTCAGCATGGCATATATCAGCAAAGGAAAAATACATTTACAAACCATCGACGGCCCGGAGGATATCCATAATGACGAAGTGACTATCGAAACCCAGTTTCCGAAAGACAGGGTGTCGGAAGATGAAAACAACACTATTGTTCACTGGTACGACAGTTATTTTCTTATCTATGGATACCAGCGTTTAAAGAACCGTTCAATGGAAGAGCAGTCTGTTCGTGCCGTGTTTTACGCAAATAAGGTAGCCTATAATTAGCAGAATATTATGAGACGTTGGTGGTTCGCAGGCAGCAGTTACATACACTATTTATGGAAAGCTAAATCCAGGTATGTCATACACTCTCCTTTTGTTTTTGACTTGATAAACCATGTCTTCATTAATAAAACAAAGACACCTGAACTGATTGAGCTGGATAAAGCCTGTAAGGCAATCTTTAATCGTACAACAATCATTGAAACTACTGATTTGGGTGCCGGTGCCGGCAAAAAAACATACGTGACTCTGGTTCAGAAGCTGGGTAAGATCGCCAGAAAAAGGACGCAGGAGAAAAAGTACCGGCATTTGCTGTATTATCTTACTCAATATTTTCAACCTGAATCAATTCTTGAGTTTGGCACTTCGGTTGGAATAAGTGCTTCCTATATCGGGAAAGGGTGTGCGTTCAAAAAATTTGTCACTATGGAGGGGTGTGCCGTTCTTGCTGCACACGCTAAAGAAACTTTTATAGAGCAGGAGTTGCCTTATATTACTGTAAAAACAGGTAATTTTGATAATATCCTGGATAAGGTACTGAATGAATTTACCCGGCTCGACCTTGTATTTTTTGATGGTAACCACCGGAAAGAGGCTACAATCAGCTATTTTGAACGATGTTTACCAAAGAGTCATGAGGACTCTATATTCATATTTGACGATATCCACTGGTCGCCCGAAATGAGTGAAGCATGGGAGTATGTGAAAAATAGCAGTGAGGTGAGCATTTCGATCGATCTGTATAAAATGGGTATTTTGTTTTTTAAAAAAGGTATTGCCCGGCAAAATTTTATCATCAGATACTAAAAATGGTTCGGGAGGATGTTAGGTAAAAGAGATTAACCGTACCTTTGAGAAGAAGTTTACATTATGATGAAAGAGGAAATAATACGCTTACTGAATATATCAAGGTTTTTTCAGGTAGGGACTGAAACTGTTAAAGCCCTGGTAGATATCTCATTGAACATTTACAGAAATGAATTTGTTGCCCTGATGGGTCCCTCGGGCTCGGGAAAATCGACAATGATGAATTTGCTCGGATGCCTTGACACACCTACGAGCGGTTCCTATTTTCTGAACGGAATTGACGTGAGCAAAATGAGCGACAACGAACTGGCAGAGGTAAGGAACAAAGAAATAGGCTTTATATTTCAAACCTTTAATTTGCTGCCCCGTTCTACGGCACTGGACAACGTGATCCTGCCGCTTATCTATGCGGGCATCCCGAAGCAGAGGCGTATTGAGATGGCCAAAGAAACGCTGGCGGAAGTACAACTTGACGACCGGATGAACCATAAACCAAATGAGCTTTCGGGAGGCCAGCGTCAGAGGGTGGCTGTGGCACGTGCCCTGGTAAACAAACCTTCCATAGTCCTTGCCGACGAGCCTACAGGAAACCTTGATTCAAAAACATCCATTGAAATTATGGGACTGCTGGAAGATATCCACCGGCAGGGAAACACCATTATTGTGGTCACCCACGAAGAGGATATTGCCCTGCATGCACACCGCATTATTCGAATGATTGACGGCCGGATAGCTTCTGATGAAAAAAACAACAACATTATTACGGTAAAAGATTACGAGAGTACAACTGTTTAATTAATGAACGGTACGAATTATGGCTAAGATTTACACAAAATCAGGCGATTCAGGAAAAACATCCCTTATTGGCGGAACACGTGTTCCGAAATATGATGACCGGATAGAAGCATATGGAACTGTTGATGAGCTGAAAGCATGGGTCGGCCTGATTCGGGATAAGGTGGAAGAGGTCTCACTAAGAAGTGTATTGATAGAGATTCAGGACAGGTTATCTACGATTGAGTCGCTGCTGGCAAGTGATGATCCCGAAACAAGAAGAAAACTGCCTGTGCTGCTGGAAACCGATGTGGAATTTCTGGAAAAAGAAATAGACCGGATGAATGAATCTCTGCCACCATTAAAAACATTTATTCTTCCCGGAGGTCATGAGGTTGTTTCAATAACACATATTACACGTACTGTTTGCCGGCGGACCGAAAGGATAATCGCTAAACTGAGCGTCTCCGTAGCTGTCAATCCGTTAATAAGTAAATATATCAACCGCCTTTCTGACTACTTTTTTGTTCTCTCACGGAAACTGGCTATCGATTATAAAGCCGGTGAAACGCCCTGGAAGCCGCGTGTGTAGGGTGTTTTAGAATATTTTTCTTTTTTCTTTGATTAAATCAGAAAAAATTTACTTTTGCAAAAATTAAAAGATTGAGCTATGTATTGGACGTTAGAGTTAGCTTCTAAACTTGAGGATGCTCCCTGGCCGGCAACCAAAGATGAACTTATTGAGTGGTGTATCCGTACAGGAGTGCAGCCTGAGGTAATTGAAAACCTGAAGGAAATTGAAGACGAAGGAGAAGCTTATGAGCGTATTGAGGATTTATGGCCCGATTATCCTACCAAGGAAGACTTCTTCTTTAATGAGGACGAGTATTAAGGGAAATTAGAAGACAAAAACAGGAGCTGCCGGAATATGGCAGCTTTTTTTATGCCGTTTTCTGAAAAAAGCTGAAATTTACATGGCCGTATTTCCTGTGCTCGGTAAATCCTAACTGACCAGACAGATCAAGGGTGCCGGGATGTTCGATAATCAACAAGCCATTTGTATGTAACAAGTCAAACCGGAAGATCATTTCACTGATTTTGCTGATTTCAGGAAGATCATAAGGAGGGTCGCAGAAGATCAGGTCGAAGGTAAACGGGCTTGATTTAATAAACCGGAAGACATCTGAGCGTATTACCTGTATATCCATTTCAAAGCTACGTGCCGTGTCTTTGATAAACTGTGTACACCGGTAGTTTTGGTCCACCGAAACTACAGGCGTACAGCCTCTCGATGCAAACTCATAGGATATGGAGCCTGTTCCCGAAAACAGGTCGAGTGCTTTTTTACCGGTAAAATCTATTCTGTTATGCAGGATATTAAACAGGCCCTCCTTCGCCAAGTCGGTTGTTGGCCTGACAGGCAGGTTCTTTGGGGGATTGATCAAACGCCGACCGTATTTTCCTCCTATTATTCGCATTGTTGTACGTTAAACAAAGTGTAGTGTTTGTGTCCCATAAGATCGTCCAGCAGATAAGAGTAGCCAAACACACCATTTCTTTCGATAAAATGACTGGTTCTTATATACCGGTAAATCATTTCGTATAAAATGCTGCTTTTATCAATATCTCCTGATAACATCAGTGTTATTTCTTCAGGATTCAGATGTAGTTCTTCAATGGCGGTAAGCAGGAAATAGATAAAATCTTCCTTGGTGTTGTACCTGAAAAAGTTATGAAAGTGCAGGTTCTTATCTTTAAAGTATACCAGATCATAACCTCCGCTACGGACATTTAAAAACAGAGTATTATCGTCGGTTTTATTTTTAAAATTGATGAGCAGACTTTCAATAAGAACTGATGAACAGTGATAAAAACGAACATCAGGCCAGGTTGTTCCTGCCAGTTCGGTAAGAGTTTGCAGGGCTCCGTATACAGTCACCACGTTGTTTGTTTTTAAACTGTCAAATAAAGCTTCATAAGCTTCATCTGCCGGATGATTGAATTTCAGGTACATCAGTGCCTTGCTTTCGTCAAAAAGAGGAGGCGGTATGAGGGTGCTGAACGAATTGTCAATTAAGAAGAATACTTTTAAAAATGGCTGTTTTAGCCATATTTTCTCTTTCAGTAATTCGTTTAAAACAGTTGTTTCGTCAGCCGGACCCGCATCAGAAATAATTAAAGATTCAAAGGAAATGTATTTTTCAGAAGCTGGGTTGAATACTGCATAACAGATACTCCGCTGACTTATTTGTAACGTCAGGTAATAGGCTACAGTATTGCCTGCTGCAAATGTTTTATCGTAAAAAGTATTATGTGTTTTTAACCGCGAAGGCATCGGGAATACTTTTTATTCCCAGTTGCCGTCAGTTGAAGGTTCTGTCAATGATCCAACTTTCAGTCCGGGATATCTCTCCAGGTCTTCCTCTTTGGCAATCAGGTTTCTGACAGCCTGATCGTTCATACCTTTCATAAAGGCCGTATAAGGTGCCTTTACTTCAAATACAAATACCTTCATTCCGCCTCGTTCAATGGTGTCGGCTTGCATTTCAAACAGTTCGCCCTCCGAAAATGGAATGATAGCGAGCTGGTCAATAGTGTAGTCTTTGTGAGCAAACAGTGTATCAATGACACTAATATAACCGACTGTATCATTGATAGTTCTTGTAAAGGTTGTGTCTTCCGGATCCGGAATCATTTTAACGATCGGGATCTCCGCTATTTTAAGGAAACTGATTAACGTATCAAACTCATTGGCATACGATCCGTTGATCTTTTTAAAGACTAACTGCGAGTTACGTATGTCTTTTAATTTTTCTACAACCACTTTCTGTCTGGCTCTTTTTTCTTTATCGAACCGCACCGGTTCCATGATGCTTTCATAAACAAAATAGGCGAGAACAGCTATAATAGCTAATAAAACAACTTGAACAAGTATCTTTTTCATTTGTGAAATATTTTGCAAAGCAAATTTATAACTTTTTTTGGGTTAACCGTTTATATTTTTTAAATAATCAACCGGAAGGTAAATTACGGATGTGGATTTGTGTGTTCATCTTTTGTTGTTAGCACACTGAAATCAGGAATGTCATCAAGAAAAGAAAATGTTTTTTTTTCGTGATCAACACTACAGCAATAATGCTTCAAACCATTTGAGACGATCAGGTATTGTACCTGTAATCGTATGTTGTAAGCAGCTACTTGTTCAAATGTTTTTTGCGTGATGCGTACATTGGGCGACTTGAATTCTATAAGCACAACAGGTTTTCCGGTCTGGTCGGAGATAACAGCATCAAACCGTTTGTACATTTGGTTTACCTTAATCCCTTTTTCAATGGATATAAGTGTTTCCGGATATTTCTTTTCGCTTATCAGGTACCGGATAAATTGCTGCCGTACCCACTCTTCCGGCGTTAAAACAATATACCTTCTCCTGATAGGGTCAAATATTTCCGTTTTTTCACCGGTTTGCCTGGTTTTCACCGGATAGGTGGGTAAGTTTAATTGCTGCATCGTCCGTTTATTGCGCTAAATTTACGACAATAATTTATCCCGGCGCCTTGTTTGCCACAGTAATTGGCGGTAAAATAAAGTTACCGTTATTTTGGGTTTATTAATGTCGTTCAAATAAGTATTTTTGCAGTAAATGAAGGTGCTTCTATGAAAACAAAAGATGAAATTGTAAAAAACTGGCTGCCAAGGTACACAGGGCTTGACGTGGATAAATTCGGTAAATATATCCTGTTGACGAATTTTAATCAATACCTTGAGCTGTTTGCCAAAATAAACGGAGTTGAAATTGTTGGCAGTGGATTACCCATGCCCTGTGCTACAAGCGGTAACATCACCATGATTAATTTTGGGATAGGAAGTTCCAACGCGGCAACGGTGATGGATCTGGTGAGTTGTATCGATCCGAAAGCGGTGCTTTTTCTTGGGAAATGTGGCGGCCTGAAAATAAAAAACGAGGTAGGCGACCTGATATTACCCATAGCGGCCATCAGGGGTGAGGGAACGTCTGACGATTACCTTCCTTCCATTGTGCCGGCATTACCGGCATTTAGCCTTCAGAAAGCTATTTCCACTACCATACGCGATTACGGTAAAGATTACTGGACAGGTACCGTGTTTACTACCAACAGACGGGTTTGGGAGCACGATGAAAAGTTTAAAAAATATTTACGCAAAACCAGAAGTATGGCCATTGATATGGAAACAGCCACCATATTTACCGTAGGTTTTGCGAACGAAATACCTACAGGTGCGCTTTTACTGGTTTCCGACCAGCCGATGATCCCCGAAGGTATCAAAACAGCAGAAAGCGATAAAAAAGTGAATCAGCAATTTGTTGACGATCATGTGAATATCGGAATCGAATCGCTGAAACAACTGATAGACAAAAGGCTTACCGTTAAACACCTTAAATTTTAATTGTGACGTTCGAGCAGATCATCAACGATATTAAAAACAAAATCTTCTTTCCGGTTTACTTTTTGTATGGGGAAGAACCGTTTTATATTGACCAGCTCACGGCTTATATCGAACAAAATGCGCTGGATGAAAGTGTCAGGGAGTTTAATCAATCTATTGTTTACGGTAGAGATGTGACGCCGAAAGATGTCATCGATCTGGCGCGCAGGTTCCCGATGATGGGTAATTACCAGTTGGTTGTTGTAAAAGAAGCACAGGATCTTAAAACAATTGAGGGGCTGGAACCCTACCTTGATTCGTATCTGGATACAACGATTCTGGTTGTCAATTACAAATACAAGAAGCTGGATAAACGAAAATCCTTCTACAAAAAGCTGAGTAAAACAAAAAATGTAGTTCTTTTTGAGTCGGTACGTTTGTACGATAATAAAATTCCGGAATGGATTGAAAAAACGGTTCATCTGCTGGGGTATAAAATCGATCCGGTGGCTTCAGAATTACTTTCGGAATACCTGGGAAACGACCTGAGTACAATATATAATGAACTGGAAAAACTGATCATTAACATTAAAGCAGGGCAAACAGTTACCGTTGATGATATTGAGCGGTATATCGGGATAAGTAAAGATTTTAATGTGTTCGAATTTCAAAATGCACTGGGGACAAAAAATGTGTTAAAGGCCCAGCGCATTGCACAGCATTTTGAAGCAAATCCCAAAGAGCACCCTTTGCAAATGATCACCATCATGCTGCACAATTATTTTATGAAAGTGTTTTTGTATCACCAGTTGAAAAACAGAAATTCAAAGGAAATTGCTGCCGAACTGGGCCTGCATCCATACTTTCTAAATGATTATAAGCGGGCTTCGGCAAACTATCCGGTACAAAAAATAAAAACCATTATGTCGCAAATCAGAACCCTGGACCTGAAAAGTAAGGGTGTTGGCAGTACAGACGGGAAAAATTATGGCGATCTGAAAGAATTAGTTTTTAAAATTCTCCATTAAAAGCAGCTCAATTACCTGGATCGACTTTGTTATTTTTTTTCATCATGTTTAGGCTGACTTAAATATTTGCCCACCAGCATAGCCACAATCATGGCCAGGTATAGTTGTCCGGTAAAACTCAGGAAAATAGCAAGCGCTTTGGCTATTTCATGACTTGGTGTAATATCTCCATACCCCAATGTCGTCATTGTTACAAAGCTGAAATAAAGAAAATCGGCTGTCTGTCTTAACGAAGTCCCCGGATAATTAAATGCATGCGCATTGTTTATATATATTAACCTGAATAAAATAGATCCGATAATCCCTATTAAAAAATAAATATTAATGGCTTCAAGAAATTCAAGTGTTCCAACAGTTTTGCTTTTGGCTATCCGGGTAACCAGCTTAATAATAACATATATAAAAAACAAGAGTGATAAAACAGAAGCAATAATTGAGATAACGTTCAAATTAAAAAACAGGGCGCCTGCATCAATTAGCATAAGAAGCACTGCCAGATAGAAGTACTTGTATTTTTTTTCGATGGTGACTAATACCGCTGAAAAATAGATGGCAGTTAATATGGCGTAGTACAGGTAGGATATGACAACATCGTTACCAATCATGCCAATAACAAATACATAAATGAAACTAAGAAAAAACAATACGATATTACGTTGGGCCCTCCGTGTGCGTGCTTTACTCATGACAAGATATTTATGTGTGTGTGCCAAAAATACGAAATGTAATTATGCACTAAACAGCGATTATCTTTTAACTTTGCTGAAAACCTTACCTAATTGGAATACCAGTACCATCAATTAAAAAACGGTATCAAGATCATTCACAAAGAAGAGCAAAGTGCTGTGGCACATTGCGGACTGATGGTCAATACCGGTTCGCGCGATGAAAATGAGCAGGAAAGCGGCATGGCGCATTTTATTGAGCATCTTATTTTCAAAGGCACAAAAAAGCGCAAAGCTTACCATGTGCTTAGTCGAATTGAAAATGTTGGGGGCGACCTGAATGCTTTTACTACAAAGGAAGAAACCTGTATTTATGCTTCGTTCCTCCAGCCGTATTATGAGGTGAGCCTCGAATTGTTTGCCGATGTAGCTTTTAACTCCGTTTTTCCGGTGAAGGAATTAAAAAAGGAAAAGGACATCATCATTGATGAGATAAACTCGTATAACGACAGCCCGTCGGAGCTGATATTTGATGATTTTGAGGCTCTGCTGTTCGACGGGCATCCACTGGCAAGGAATATTCTGGGTGACATGGATCATGTAAAGCAATTTAAAAAGCAGGATGTGTTGCGCTTTGTAAAAAGAAACTACAGTACGCGACAGATGGTGATTGCTTCGGTGGGCCGGATAAAATTTGAGAAGCTTGTAACGCTTGTAGAAAGATATTTCGGTCATATCAGATCGTCAGCGGTGCCATCAAGGCGTTCTTCATTTACGGGATATGCAGCTTCCGAGAAGCGGGTCGACAAAGA
Organism: Bacteroidota bacterium; assembly: GCA_003648625.1. Lineage (GTDB taxonomy): Bacteria > Bacteroidota > Bacteroidia > Bacteroidales > F082 > UBA4459. The sequence goes on along the minus strand of QMPO01000007.1, from coordinate 11,994 downwards.
CTCTTACCTGACACATTGCATGATCGGAAACATTGCCTATCCCGCAGGTCATCCTGAAAAAATGACCATGCTGTTGCTGAACAATCTCCTTGGCGGGCCGGCGTTGAACTCGCGATTGAGTCTGGGTATCAGGGAAAAATATGGTTTTGCTTACGGCATTGAATCGATGTATCAACCCTATTCCGACACCGGCGTGTTTGCCGTTTACCTCGGGACAGACCCTGCCTATATTGACAAGGGAATAAAACTGGTGATCAAAGAAATGAAAAAACTGTCTGATAACAAGCTGGGAAGTATTCAGTTGCAAAGTGCAAAGCGGCAGCTTATCGGACAGCTGGCCATCAGCTATGAATCGAAACTGAACGAAATGCTCGCCATGGCCAAAAGCCATCTGAACAAGCCAAGAGTAAAAATATACGGGGAAATACTTTCAGAAATTGAAAACATAAAAGCAGACGATGTGCTGGAAGTAGCCAATAAGGTTTTTGATCCGAAAGAAATGAGCATGTTAATATATAATGCCAGATAATATGATCAGCACGAAATTAGAAAAGTATATTGAAGAGTTCACTACTGTTGAAAATGAGGTGCTCAGGGAGTTGAACCGGCAAACACATTTGCGCACCTTTTATCCGCGGATGCTGTCGGGTAGTGTGCAGGGTAAATTTCTGGAGATGATCTGCCGGATGCTGCAACCGAAGAACGTACTTGAAATAGGTACGTTTACCGGATATTCGGCTATTGCTATGGCAATGGGTATGCCTGAGAATGGACTTGTTTACACCATTGAGGTGAACGAAGAGATGGAGCCCTTCATAAGGGAATATATTGCCAAAGCGGGAATGGAACATAAAATTAAATTGCTCATGGGCGATGCCCTGCAGATTGTTCCTGCTATGGAAGAAACATTCGACCTTGTTTTTATTGATGCGGATAAGGAACAATATGTGACCTACTACGACCTGGCCATGGAAAAGCTTAAGCCCGGTGGGTTTATACTGGCGGATAATGTTCTTTGGAGCGGAAAAGTGCTGGAAGACGATACCCGGTCTGATAAAGAAACAAAAGGCATCAAGGTATTCAACCAACACGTAAAAAATGATGACAGGGCAGAGCAGGTGATGTTATCAATCCGCGATGGTTTGCTGCTGGTCAGGAAGCTTTAATTTGTCTTAAACTTATATGCTACCTTACGCAACTCCTCATTTGCTTTTACGATCTTCTGTTTCAGATTTTCCTTGTACGTCTTGATTTTCTCCATCATAGCTCCATTGCCGGTAGCCATCATCTGTGCAGCCAGAATAGCGGCATTTAAAGCACCGTTTATTCCTACTGTTGCCACAGGAATTCCCGGAGGCATTTGTACGATTGCCAGCAGAGCATCCATGCCGTCCAGTGTAGCATTGATGGGAACACCGATTACGGGAACAGGTGTCATGGAAGCAATAACGCCCGGCAGGTGAGCCGCCATGCCGGCTCCGGCAATGATGACCTTAACCCCCCTGGTTTCGGCGTTTTTGGCGAATTTTTCCACCTCTTCGGGAGTGCGGTGTGCCGATAAGGCATTCATTTCAAAAGGAATTTCCATTTCTTCAAAAAAAGCAGCAGCTTTTTCCATGACCTTTAAATCGGAAGTGCTGCCCATGATGATGCTGACAAGTGCGTTCATTTTTTATTATTTAGATTTAGCAAAAATAAGCAAATCAGGTGATTTTAATAGGGCTTAATTTTAACTTTGTCTCTCACTCATTTAAATCCGGCGATGGATCAGAAAATCATTAAAATACACGACAAACATTTTGCCCCTTTTATTAAGTTTGAAGAGATCGACAGAGCTGTATCTCAGATAGCTGATCGGATGAACAAGGAGCTCCACGACAAAAATCCTTTGTTTATCGCCATTCTGAACGGATCTTTTATGTTTGCTTCCGATCTTTTTCATAAGCTCAATTTCCCCTGTGAGATCACTTTTGTTAAGCTGGCTTCCTACAGCGGAACAAAATCGACAGAAACGGTCAGGCAACTGATTGGAATTGACGAAGATATTGTGGGCAGAAACATTGTGATTGTTGAGGATATCATCGATTCCGGACTAACCATGGAACGGGTGCTGACGCAGCTAAAGATGATTGGTGCAGCTGACATCAGGATAGCTACCCTGCTGTACAAACCCAATGCCTTTAAGGGAGATTATGCAATTGATTATATCGGGCTGGAGATTGGGAATGATTTTATTGTTGGCTACGGCCTTGATTACGACAAACAAGGCAGAAACTATAAAGATATTTATAAGATTGTTGAATAAATAAGACTCATAAACATGTTAAATATTGCTTTATTTGGGCCTCCGGGATCGGGCAAAGGAACCCAGTCGAAAAAAATAATTGAAAAATACAATCTGGCTTACATTTCAACGGGCGACATGTTGCGGGCAGAGATTGCAGAAGGTTCAGATTTGGGTAAACGCGTGAAGTCGGTGATGGATGCAGGTGAACTTGTATCGGATGAACTGGTCGTACAAATACTGGAAAAGAAGATTAAAAACCTGGTTGGTGCGAACGGGATCCTTTTTGACGGTTTTCCGAGAAACCTGGTACAGGCGTACATTTTAACCGGACTTCTTGCCAAATTGAACACAGAACTTACTGCCATGATAAGCCTTGAGGTGCCTGAAGAGGAACTGATGCAACGTATGTTAAAGCGTGCCGAATTAGAAGGCCGTAGTGACGACAAACCGGAAACCATTAAAAACAGGTTCCGCCAGTACGAATCAAAAACAAGACCCGTCTCCGGTTTTTACCGGGAAATGAATAAATGTTATCCGGTTAATGGTGTAGGGACTGTCGAAGAGATTTTTCAAAGGGTCTGCGGGGTGATTGACGGTTTAAAGTAAAAAGAACGAATCTTCCGGACATAAAAAAAGCTGCTCTGTGAAGCAGCTTTATGTATCATATATTTTTCGTTACGCTTTGTAATATCCTTTTTCTGCAGCATCTTTCAGGGCAGCTGCGATGCCCTTTTTATTGATAGTACGAATACCGGCAGCGCTCACCATCAAGGTAATCCATCTGTCTTCTTCAGGGATATAAAACTTTTTCGTTTGAAGGTTCGGGTGAAATTTCCTTCTGGTTTTGGCATGCGAGTGGGAAACATTATTTCCACTGATCACTTTTTTTCCTGTTATCTGACATATTCTTGACATCGCTGTATCTTTTTAATCCTTAAAATTTTGGGAGTGCAAAGAACGGAATAATTTTTTAATTATGCAACATTTCCTTCATTTTTTCACGTTTACATTTCAGATTGTTATCTCCTCCCGTACATATCTTCATAATACTTCTGGTAGTTACCTGAAGTCACATTATCCAGCCATTCCTGGTTTTCAAGATACCAATCCACGGTTTTCTCAATACCTTCTTCGAATTGAAGCGAAGGTTTCCATCCAAGTTCCTGTTGTAGTTTCGACGAATCAATGGCGTAACGCAGATCGTGCCCGGCGCGGTCGGTAACGTACGTGATCAGTTTTTCAGAAGTTCCTTCTGGTCGCCCCAGCTTTTTGTCCATCACTTTGCAAAGCACTTTGATCAGGTCAATATTTTTCCATTCATTATGGCCACCGATGTTATATGTTTCGCCAACCTTGTCGCTGTGGTAAATTACGTCAATGGCGCGGGCATGATCCACCACATAAAGCCAGTCGCGCACGTTTACACCCTTACCGTAAACCGGCAGCGGTTTGTTACTCCTGATGTTATTGATAAATAAGGGGATTAACTTCTCCGGAAACTGGTTGGGCCCGTAGTTGTTGGAGCAATTGGAAATAATCACCGGCAGACCGTAGGTGTCGTGGTAGGCTCTTACCAGGTGGTCGGAGCTGGCTTTTGAAGCAGAGTACGGGCTGTGCGGATCGTAAGCGGTATCTTCATAAAAATATCCTGTTTCGCCTAACGAACCATAAACTTCATCAGTGGAAATATGATAAAATCGTTTATTTTCAAAGTCGTTTTTCCATATATATTTGGCAGCATTCAGCAGGTTGACCGTACCCACAATGTTGGTCATGATAAACTCCATGGGGTTTGTAATAGAGCGGTCGACATGGGACTCGGCCGCCAGGTGGATCACCCCGTCAAACCTGTATTCTTCAAAAAGTTTCTGGATAAAGTCATTGTCCACAATATCCCCTTTGATGAAGGTGTAATTAGGTTTGTCCTGAATATCTTTCAGGTTTTCCAGGTTTCCGGCATAAGTCAGTTTATCCAGATTGTAAATATGGTAATCGGGATATTTATTCACAAACAGCCGCACAACATGCGACCCGATAAATCCTGCGCCTCCGGTGATGAGTATCTTTTTCATGATAATGCTCTTTCTTTTTTGAATTAAGAATACTGAATTACGAATATCGAATATCGAAATTTATTTCTGTATCAACTTTGAAATACGAGTATCAAATTCAGGCTAGTTCTTATTAATTTTTGTTTTTATTTCTTTTCGCGGTTTTAATACTTGAAACAAAAATGGATATTAGCTCATTATTTTCTATGTAAGTATTTTCTAAATCATCATTTGGTTCGATTAAAGGCTTTCGTTTAATTATCTTCAGACAGACAAAAGTTTCTCTTAATTCCTTTAAAATAATTTTTAGCTTATGAATAAAATCATTGGTGGATTCGGCCCCCTGAGCTTCGCCGTAGTTTAATGCCGGTGACGTCCCACTGCGTATCATTTGACCTGCAAGATAATTAGCCAATCTAGTGTTTGGTAATTTTTCGATGATATCGTCAATTTGAATTACAAAATCGATTAGCCTATCTTCGAGATCATACTTCTTTTCAGTCATTATTACTTAGAAAAGGATTTATAAAACTAAATTAATGTTCATTATTCAAAATTCAGTATTCAATATTCGATATTCAATATGCTATTCTCCAAACTTCTCCCTGTACGCCTGTTCCCATTTCCACGCTGAGGCCATCATTTCATCCAGCCCCCTTTCTGCTTTCCAGCCCAGTTCCTTATTGGAAAATGCCGGGTCGGCCCATACCTTTTCGATATCGCCCGGTCGCCGGTCCATAATTTTATAATTCAGTTTTATCCCTGTGGCTTTTTCGAAAGCCCGGATGACATCCAGCACCGAATACCCGGTTCCCGTACCCAGATTGAAGATTTCGAAATCGCTTTTCATTTTAGACTCAATCATCCGTTGTACAGCTACTACGTGTGCTTTGGCCAGGTCAACTACATGGATATAGTCCCTGATGGCTGTTCCGTCGTGCGTATCGTAGTCGTTGCCCCACACCCGCAAATAATCCCTGATACCCAAAGCAGTTTGTGTGATATAGGGAACCAGGTTGTTGGGAACGCCCTGTGGCAGTTCGCCGATCTCAGCTGAGTCGTGTGCCCCGATCGGGTTGAAATAGCGAAGGGCAATGGCTTTCAGTTCGGTTACGGATACCGTATCCCTGATAATTTCTTCCGAGATTTGTTTGGTGTTGCCATAGGGTGATTCGGCTGGCTTTATGGGTGCTTCTTCAGATACAGGTAATACGTCCGGCTGCCCGTAAACCGTACAGGATGACGAAAACACGAAATTTGTTATTTCGTTGTTTTTCATCCCTTCCAGCACGTTGAGCAGGGAGCACAGGTTGTTGGTATAATACATAAGCGGCTGCTCCACCGATTCACCTACTGCTTTTGAGGCGGCAAAGTGTATCACCCCGGCCAGGTCGTTATGCTTTTTGAAAAAAGCGGCTGTTTTTTCTCTGTCTGTCAGATCAAACACCTCAAAAGCAGGTCTTACCCCGGTAACGGCAGCTATCTGATCGGCAATTTCGGCCCGTGAATTTGATAAGTTGTCGATGATGACTACCTCAAATCCGTCCCGTTGCAATTCAACAACTGTGTGTGAGCCAATATAACCTGTTCCGCCGGTGACTAGTATTTTCATCCTTAATTTATTTTTTGTACACGACCGTTTTCCAGTTTGTATTTGTCATGGCTTTCGGGGCATTCGGCTATGCCCTTGTCGTCAAACTCCAGCCGGTGACCGTATTCACTCATCCAGCCCACCTGCCGGGCAGGGTTCCCTATCACCAAAGCATAGGGTAACACCTCTTTGGTAACCACAGCGCCGGCTCCGATAAAGGCGTATTCGCCAATATCATGGCCGCAGACAATGGTGGCGTTGGCTCCAATACTGACGCCCTTTTTTACAATGGTTTTTACGTACTGCCCGCGACGTACAACGGCACTGCGTGGGTTCACCACATTGGTAAAAACCATCGAGGGCCCCAGAAAAACATCGTCTTCACAAATAACACCGGTATAAATAGATACATTGTTCTGCACTTTGACATTGTTGCCCAAAACAACATCCGGCGACACTACAACGTTCTGCCCAATGTTACATTTTTCACCCAGTTTGGCGCCTGTCATAATATGTGAAAAGTGCCAGATTTTAGTTCCTTTGCCAATCTCACAGCCCTCATCAATGACAGCCGTTTCGTGTGCGAAATAGTCGGTGTTCATATTCCTTGTATTTGTCTTTCTGATGGTTTTCTATTTATTTTCCCGGAATTATTTTTCAATTTATCACCATCCCAATTGGCGGGGTTGTTAATGATATAATTTGAAATTCTGGTATGATCATTTTGATTACGGATGATATGATCCCAATACCGTAATTGCCATAATCGTTTATCAAAACGCGGCCAATTTTTATTTTTTACGTCACGAATATATTCATTGGTGGTCATTGTTTTAAACCAATCCATTATGTCAAATAATGACGCACCGTATTTTTTATTATTGGATCCGTATGACGGTTCGGCACGCCCATCGTTTTCGGCACGCCCACGTAGGGACGTCCCTGCGTGGGCATCGGATGCGTGGGCGTCGGATGCGTGGGCGTTTGTTATTTCAATAATACAATGAAAATGATTGGGCATGATGATATATTCATGACATTTCATATTCGGATATTTATTTTCCAATTCAAAATACCATTTTTCGATCATTCTTCCGGCATCGTTCATTATCATTTCGTTGTCGGCAATTTCTCCAAATAAACATGCCCGGTTTTGCACACATATTGTTACAAAATACAATCCTGATTGTGCATAATCATATCCTTTTAAACGGATTGAACGACGATGATGTATTTTGGGATTGTATGTCATATTTTTTTACCTGGATTTATTTGCCTGTAAATTCCAGCACCGCTTTCGTAATCACCTGTTGTATCTCTTCAGTCAGCTCCGTATGTATGGGTAAAGATAATACCGATTTACTTAACATTTCCGTTACCGGAAAGTCCCCTTCCTTATACCTTGGATCGAGGTAAGCCTTTTGCATGTGCAACGGTACCGGATAATAAACAGCCGAGGCGATTCCATTATCGGCTAAATGTGCCATCAGGCCCTCTCTGTCAACATCAGATAATACCAGTGTATATTGATGAAATACATGTGAGGTATAAGTCGCTGTAAAAGGAGTTTTAATCTTCGGATTATTGGCAAAAGCCTTATTATAATAGGCAGCAGCTTTTTGCCTTGCTTCAGCATATTCATCCAGATGTTTGAGCTTAATGTCGAGTACAGCCGCCTGCATACTGTCGAGACGTGAATTTACACCAACGTAGTCGTGATAATAACGAACCGCCATTCCATGATTTACCACCACACGCATCTGTGCTGCCAGTTCGTCATTGTTAGTAAAAATGGCTCCTCCGTCACCAAATGCACCCAGATTTTTCGATGGAAAAAACGATGTGCAACCGATATCTCCAATCGTTCCGGCTTTCATGGTTTTTCCGCTCTCGGAACAGGAGTAATCAGCTCCGATAGCCTGTGCGGTATCTTCAACCACATGTAAATTATGTTTTTTTGCCAGTTGAATGATGGGATGCATGTCAGCGCACTGGCCAAAAAGATGCACCGGAATAATCGCTTTCGTTTTTTGTGTGATGGCTTTTTCAATGGCTTCCGGTGTAATATTAAACGTATCGGGGTCCACATCCACCAAAACAGGTGTTAACCGCAGCAAAGCGATCACTTCCGCTGTTGCTATAAAAGTGAACGAAGTGGTAATTACTTCGTCTCCCGGCTGCAGGCCTAGCGCCATCAGGGCGACCTGTAAGGCATCCGTACCGTTAGCACAGGGAATAACATGTTTCACTCCCAGATAATTCTGAAGGTTTTCCTGGAACTGTTTTACTGCCGGCCCGTTGATAAAACTGGCAGTTTCCATAACCTGCAGAACGGCCTCGTCAATTTCGGGTTTTATTTTTTTGTATTGACCCACAAGGTCAACCATGGGGAACTTGATCATAAGTTTATTTATTATAGTGAATATGTGCAGCAAAGGTAGGAAAAGAGTAAAGAAAACACTTGTTTTTGTCCTGCATAAATAAAAGATTTTTAAAACGATAAAAGCAGACAACACCTATTTACTATCTTTGCATGAAATCGTTGGTTTTATGAAATTGCGTGTCGTAATCCTTTCTCTTTTTATGGCTTTCTCGTGGTCGATGCAGGCCCAGGTAAATGCCAACGATTCGGTAGTGGCAGCTTTCATGCCGTCTTTTAGTTATGCCTATCAGTTTCCGGGTGGAGATGTTGCCAAACAATATGGAAACAACTCTACCATTGGTGGCGCGCTGATGTATAAAACACGGAAGAACATCCTGCTTTCACTCGATGTTAATTTTATTTTTGGCAGCGACATTAAAAATGCTGATTCTATTTTACGGATGGTACTGACCGATAACGGATTCATCATTGATGGCAATGGTGTGTATGCCTTGTACAATATGTATGAACGAGGCTACAGCATTAATTTCCGTATCGGAAAAGTTTTACACCTGCTGTCAGCCAATCCGAATTCGGGTGTGCTGCTGATGGGCGGATTTGGCTACCTGCTTCACCGGATGAAGATAGACGTACAACATCAGACAGCACCGCAGTTGGAAGGCGATTACGGCAAAGGGTACGACCGTTTGACTTCAGGTCTGGCATTGAACGAATTTATCGGATATTTTTATATGGGGAAATCCAGAATTCTGAACTTTTACGCCGGATTTGAATTTTACCAGGGATTTACCAGATCCCGCCGCGATTATATTTTTGATTTGATGGGGAAAGACAATTCGAATCACCTGGATTTGTTTTACGGCATTAAAATCGGCTGGATGATTCCGGTATATGATCGTGCTCCTGACAAATACTATTATTACTAAGCATGTGGTTAGTTTATAATTTCTTCATATTCCTTTATAAAAAGACAATCAGCTTAGCTGCTTTTTTTGGCAACGATAAAGCGAAGAAGTGGCTGAAAGGAAGAGAAGATGTTTTCAGCAAACTAAAATCCGCCATCAGGGAAGAGGATAAAACCATTTGGTTTCATTGTGCCAGCCTGGGTGAGTTTGAGCAGGGTCGTCCGCTGATTGAAACCATTAAAAAATCCTATCCGGAATATAAAATATTACTGACCTTTTTCTCACCATCGGGTTACGAAGTGCGCAAGGATTACCCTTTGGCCGATCATGTTTTTTACCTGCCGGCCGACACCAAAAAAAATGCGCGGAAATTTGTGGAGATTGTACAACCGAGACTTGTGTTTTTTATTAAATACGAATTTTGGTTTAATTACATGAACGAGCTGTACAAAAGAAAGATTCCGTATTTTATGGTTTCAGTTATTTTCAGGCCTTCACAGCATTTTTTCAGGATATGGGGCTCGTGGTCCAGAAGGCAATTACGGAAAATTACCTACTTGTTTGTACAAGACGAACAGTCGTTAGAATTGCTGGACAGGTTCAAACTATACCATGCCGACCTCATTGGTGATACGCGTTTTGACCGGGTTGCCGAACTGGCTGATTTTGGAAAAGAGTTCCCTGTTATTGAGCGTTTTACACAAAACATGTCTGTTTTAGTGGCTGGCAGCACCTGGCCTGCCGATGAAGAAAAACTGCTTGCTTTGATGCAGAAGCTGGAGGAGGATATAAAACTTGTTATTGCACCACATCAGGTAGGAGAGGAACATATAGAACAGCTTAAAAAGAGTTTTGGAAAGTTTGGGGTGGAAGTATTCTCGAAAGCCACACAAAGCAACCTGGATGATGTACGGGTTTTGCTTATTGACAGTATCGGGGCTCTTTCCTATTTATATCGCTATGCAACTGTTACGTACATTGGCGGAGGTTTTGGGGCCGGCATCCACAACCTGCTGGAAGCTGCTACCTATGGCAAACCGGTGATTTTCGGACCGAATCATGAAAAATTCAGGGAGGCGTTGGATCTGATTGAAAATGGCGGTGGATTTACCGTTAACAATGCGGACGAATTGTTATCCATTTACCGTAAGCTGCTGACAGACCGTGTAAAATATGATGAAAGCGCAGCAACAGCAAAAGATTATGTAGTAAGCCATACCGGAGCAACGCAAAAGATACTGGAAAAAGCTAAAGAGTATCTTACTGCTTAACGGTTGTGCAGAGTTAAACTTCCTTACATTTAAGAAAATCAGCCTGATTTTCTTGCTACATTTGTACAAAATAAATCAGTTAAAAAATGGACATCAAAATACAAAAAGCGGCCAGGAAGGCCCCGACTGCCGATGCAGTTTATCTGTTTAAGGCAATAAATGATTTGAAAGAAGTAAAACTTTCCCGTGACGAACTGAGCTATGTAAGAAAAGAACTGAAGCTGAAAAGAAAACTAGTTGTAGTTAACCGGTTCAGGCAAAACCTGGTACTTGTGCAGGTCAGGCATAACGGATCGAAAGAAGCACAGTATGAAGCATTGCGCAAGCAGGGAAATGATGCGTTGGCTGTTTTTAATAAAGCCAGGTTAAAACATGTCATGGTCTATTCGTCAGAGACTAAAGACTTAACGCTGGCATTTATTGAGGGAATGTTACTCGGCGACTATCAGTTTCTCAAATATGTGAAAGAAGCGGATGAGAAGGAAAACAGTATGGAAGAGATCAGTGTCTGGTCGAAAGATGTGAGCGAAGAAGACATTGAAACACTCAGTATCATTACCGAAGCGGTGTACAATGCACGCGATTTTGTGAACGAACCACTCTCTTCACTTAACGCCGTCAAATTTGCCGAGGAAATTAAAAAACTGGGTGCTGCCTGCCATGCAAAGGTGGAGGTTTTTAACAAAAAGAAAATTGAAAGCCTGCGTATGGGCGGCTTGCTGGCAGTAAACAAAGGAAGCATCGATCCGCCTACGTTTACTATTATTGAATGGAAACCAAAAAAACCTGTCAACAAAAAACCATACATTTTCGTAGGTAAAGGAGTGATGTACGATACCGGTGGCCTTAGTTTGAAGCCGTCCAATTTTATGGATACAATGAAGTGCGATATGTCAGGCGGTGCTGCTGTGGCAGGTGCACTGTATGCCATTGCCAAAGCCGGTTTGCCGGTCCATGTAATAGGCATGATCCCGGCTACCGACAACCGCCCGGATGGCAATGCTTATGTGCCGGGCGATATCATTACGATGCTTGACGGAAGTACGGTTGAGGTGCTGAACACGGATGCCGAAGGACGAATGATCCTCGCTGATGCGCTGGCATATGCCAAAAACTACGACCCCGAACTGGTGATTGATATTGCCACGCTCACAGGTGCTGCCGCCAGGGCAATTGGTGCCAATGCGATGGTGGGTATGAAAGTAAAAGCGGAAAGGCAATTTTCCGAATTGCAGAAAGCAGCGAATAAAGTTCACGAACGCATTGTGGAGTTTCCGATGTGGGATGAGTATAAAGAGATGCTCAAGTCACCTATTGCCGACCTGAAGAATATCGGTGGTGCTGAAGCCGGAGCTATTACGGCAGGTAAATTCCTCGAGCATTTTACCGACTATCCGTATATTCATCTGGATATAGCCGGTCCGGCCTTTGTGGCAAAACGCGACAGTTACCGTATAGAAGGCGGAACCGGTGTGGGTGTGCGCCTGTTTTTCGAGTTTATTCGTT
>QMPO01000006.1 GCA_003648625.1 Bacteroidota bacterium | reverse complement strand
GTTATTGGTTATTGGTTATTGGTTATTGGTGGCCTTTTTCAAGCGGGACGTTTGAAACGGGGAGGTTATTTTTTGATGAAGGTGAAACCTGAAGAATTGCCTTTGCCAATAATGCGTCCGATATACATGCCGGACGGTAGTTTGCTAATGTCCAGTTTTATCCAGGACTGTTCCGTATTATCACCTTGAACGATTATCCGGCAGGGCATTTGCTGTCCCAACAGGTTGTATAAATTGACCTCGGCCGCTCCCGTTGCCTGTTCGGGAACAATCAGGTTAACAACATTGTTCGCCGGATTTGGATACACCTTCTGCCGCATGTATTGAGCAGGAGATTCTGTGCGGTGAATGCCGATTTTCTTATTTCCCGTCAGTTCGATTTCCACACCCGTCTCATGTTTGTGCTCCGGCGATAATGTTATCAGCGATGAAGCTGTTGTTTCATATCCGGCTTTTTCGGCATCAATAATATAGCCGCCATAGGGCAGGTTACGGAAATAAAAATTGCCGTTTTCATCCGTCAGGGTATAAGCAAGAAGTTTAGTCCCTGAAGAGTTGTACAGAAACACGGTCATATTTGACAGGCCGTCGTCGCAGTATTCCAATGTACTGTTCTGTTCGAACCAGGAGTTGCAAAAGATGCTCTCTGTAAACATGTGACCAACCGGCATGGTAAAATATCCCGAAACAGATCCTTCGCCATCAGGCAGAAGGTAATCGGCCGAAGGTAGCATGATATCCACATCGTACGTATTGGCATCAATCCGGAAATACCAGGCCTCCTGCCACCTCAGTTTATGGGCATAATATCCGGGAACAGCACCGGCACTGTTGAGGGTGTCGGGAACAGCATACAGGTAATAATCCCCTTCTGTCAGTTTGTGAAAGATAAAATATCCGTCGTTTTCTGCCTGCGCCAGTTCAACAACCCGTGCGCCACCGGGTTTGTCTTGCATGGCCAATACCACGCCACCCGGTACCGGTATATTCTTATGCCACAGATTTCCTTCCACCGAAAAGAACGGTTCCAAAAACAAGTGAAGCGTATCGTAGGAAGATCCGCAATCAGACTCAGCCATAAAAACCAAAACGGCTTCACCCGATAAAACATCCTCCTCGCCCGGATAATACACCGGATGCATTGTTGTGTCATTGTCAAAAATTCCATCGCCGGTTGTTGTCCACTGAACGGTTTCGTAATAGAGTGCATAAGCTTCTGACAGCGTAAGTTGTTCATCGGCAAACAGTGTTGTGTCGTTTCCGGCAAATACCACGGGGTCGTCAAAAATATAGAGTGTCAGGCTGTCTTTTTTTACCACATCATGTGACAGCACGCTGATGGTCAGCACCACTTTTCCCGTTGCTTTGTCACTAATGCCCGGGTAATAGACCGGGTGCAGTGTTTGCGGATCGTTAAACGTTCCGTCGCCACCGGTCGACCAGTTAATGTTGTCGTAGGCAAACGGCACGGTACTTTCCTCCAGCGGGAACTCGTCATGCATTTTGCAGATCTCTCCGTCAGCACCTGCAAAGGGATAAATATCTGCAAAAGCGAACGGGCTTTCATGCCCCGACACCTGGGCATCGGTTACTTCCTGTGTGCTGTCGAGCGCTGTAACTGCAATCGTATCACTGATCAGGAAATCCGTCAGGAAAACGACCGTATCGCCTTCTGTATCTTTCTCAAGAGGGAAGGAGTACTTTTCAAATTTACCGTAATACAGTTTATATGTGCGCAGATCTTCTTCAGGATTAGCCAGCCACGATACTTTGACAGTGTTACCGACCTGTTGTTTAATCGCCTGCAAGGGTGGAACCACCGGGTCGGTGGTGTCGGCAACCGAGAGGAACGGTGTGAACACTACCTCACCCAATGCCGGGTCGTCTTCTCTATCCCATATCATTTTGCTTATATCACCGGCCTGATCCGTATTCCAGAAATTATCCGAAAGATTCACCTCATCAGGGGTGTTGTTTGTCACCACCTTTTCCTGATCCGGGTAAGCAAATAAATTGTTATGAACGAAGGTTGTCCCCTGTGCTTCGGAAATGTTAAAAATACTTCCGTTGTTCATCGAAAATGTATTGTTCCGTAAGCTGTTCTCCATTGAACCCTCAGAGAGATTTACAGCTTCCTGATTCTGGTAAAAACTGTTGTTGGTAACGACTGTACCTATTGTTTCCTGTTCGTAGAAAACAGCTATATGGTTTTTCCAGAAAATGTTGTACTGCACATCCATAGAATCCTGTGCTATCATCAGGCCGTAGCCGGCTTCGCCACCGTTCATCATGATGATGTTTTTACGGATCGTATTCCTGCCAAAAGCTTCTCCTCCCCCATTATCAAGCCAGATACCGTTGTTGGCTCCTTCGATCAGATTGTGCGTAACCAGGTTATTTATCAGAATACCACCATAGGCTTTTAATAAATAGATGTTGTGGTTTTCGTTTCTAAAAACACTGTTATCGATTGTATTTCCCGAAGCTTCTTCGCTGTATGTGGCTACTAACTCAATCCCGTCATAATTATCCTGAAAGAGACAGTTTGTGATCAGGCAGTTCCTGCTGTTAAAAAGCCGGACGCCAATATTCTGGCTTTTTACAAAGCATGAATTTTCAATAATTATTTCCTCGCTGTTGTACATATCAACAGCAATTTCAGCATCGCTGACATGTACATATGAGAGGCCATTCCCGTCTGTTCCGACCGAACCTGTATAGCTGATTCCTTTCCATTTCCAATCGAGTTCGCCGCGACCCGTATTAGCAAAAAACTTTACCGAATCATTTTCCTGACCAAGGGCACGAAGATTCCCTCCGAGCACGAAGATCCCTCTTCCCTGATTCACTTTTACAGTCACGCCAGCCTCAATAACAAGGGTTACCGAATCGGGAATTCTAAGATCCTGAACAACAATGTACGTATGTTCGTTGGTCCATACTTCGTTCTGTGTAAGCGTACCCCCCACTTCAATTTCATCCCTTGCCATTGCCTGGCCAAATATGGCAAATGCAAAGACAAACGGAAGCAGTTTCAGCAGACGCCACCAGCCGAAACTCCTCTGGCTTCTGTTCTTCCTGAAAAAAGGAAGCTGTGTACGGTATGTTCTGTTTTCACTAAAAGGCACGCTCTTTTGTCTGTTTAGCCCGGCTTAGTTAAAAATAAAAGACCAGGCCCAGTTTCAACCCCACCGCATTTATCCGGGTGCTTTCCGGAAAATCTGTTACCACCTCGTTAAAGTAACGCATGTAATAAATCTCGGTATTGAAGTCCACCTGGTCAGCAATTTGGTATTTCAAACCCGCTCCTGCAGTAACTGTATAATTGACTTTATTGAAATTCATGTCGTTAAAATCAGTTGCTTTTTCCTGATCGTTGCCGTAAATAGCCAGGCCGTTGTTGTAAATCAACAGATCAATCTGCCCTCCGGCTTTCAGATAAAGACGCATTTTGGCACTTTTATACAGATCGAAGGATGCCGACACATTTAAGCCAAGATACCCCAGTGTATTCGTTCGCTGGTAATTATATTCACGCATTTCGAGCGGTACCCACGAAGAATCGGTTACATAATACCAGGCTGTATCAAAATCAATGACCGTATAATAAATATCTACCGTGTCGGTGGCGTAAAAACCCCCATCGTAGTGGCTGTATTCCTGATTAAACCGGTGATTGAATTGTGTAAGGCGGAGGCCAAAAGTAATGTTCCATCTTTTGAGCATTTTGAGGGCATCGACCCCGAGAGAAAAGCTTCTCAGAGAAAAAGATTTCTGTCCTTTTACCAGAGAAAAGTCGTCCATAACAGGAGCTGCATAAACACCCATTGCCCAGCCTTTGTCGCGAATCTTTTCAGGCTGAAAATAATCAACCGGTAATTCTTTGATCTTTGTTGGTGTTTGTTTCTGTGGTTTTTCCTTTTCGATAAAAACCGTATCCATTATGCGGATAGTATCTATACGCACTATAGTATCATGAAGAAAGACGGTATCCAGTACATATTCCGTTAACAGTACCGGTTGCTCATTTTCCGTTTTCACTTCCGTTGGAGGCTGTTCGCTCTGGACCGGAATTTCCGAAAGCAGAGGTTTGGGTTCCTGCGCTGCATGTAAAATGACTGTCTGTTTTCCTATAAGTTTATATTGGAGGCCTGCCTGTGAAAGAATTTTTTGCAGTGCCTCATCCACCTTTTCTTCTTTGGCCGAATAGCTGACCGGCATATCAAACACCGGGTCGCCTGCATCATAAGAAAAATTGACATTTGCTTTTTCAGAGATTTGCTTAAGAACGGTGGAAAGTTTTTCGTTCTGAACTGTCAGCGTAATTTTTTCCTGCGTACCTGACTGGGCCATCAGAGGTGATATCAAAAACAACAGAGCCGTCAGGCAAAGAACATGTAGCGGAACTTTGTTGTTATCGAACATACAATCGGGGCCTTGCTTCCTTGTTTCCCTCATACTACCTAATTAAACACAGCATTACAATCAGGTTGCTAATCTACAAAAATCTAAGAAGATGCATGCGGGGGTGCTTTAAAAATTTACCCAAAATGTTTTGGGTTTCGGAGGAATTAGGAAAGTGAGGGTTATTGGGTGTATGGGGTTTTTTTGGTATATGGGGTATATAGGGGATATAAGCTGGTGGATTATCTGTTATTTGAATTACATATTCGCAGGATGCGCAAGCAGGCACATCCGCAGGTACGGATTCTTGTATTTCTCTGTGAAAAAAAGTGCGAAAATTTACTTGAGCAATACGGTTTGTCCTTCTATGGTATAATCGATACCAAAAACAGTATGTAAGACTTCGAAAATACTTTCGGGGCTTTCGTTATCAAAGCGAGCCGTAAGGGTTAATTCATCATATTTCCGATCCGTGTCAATGCTTATGTCATATGTTTCTTCCAACACGTCAAGCACTTCAGGCAAAGGGGTTTTTTCAAAGCTGAGGACACCTGTTTTCCAGGCCAAATAATTTTGGTTTTTAAATTCAGCGCGACAGATAATGCCGGTTGTCTTATCGTAAACGGCTTTATAGCCCGGAATCAGAACAATCTGTTCCCTGATACTTCCATTGGCGGGATCCAGTGAAGAAAAACGCACTTCGCCATTTTCGAGGTAGAGAACTATTTCGTTTTCTCCCGGGCAGGAACATAAATTAAACGATGTCCCCAATACCTCCACCTCAACTTCGCCGCAATGAATAATAAACGGTTTGTCAGGATTGTGCGCCACATTAAAAAAAGCTTCTCCTTCGAAATTAATCTCTCTGGTTTGCGCATTGAACTTTTCGGGATAGGTGATCTTTGCCTCCTTATTCAGGTATATTTCAGAACCATCCGATAAAACAAACGCCTGTTCGGAGATCCCGGAAGCAACATATGTTAAGCTCGGGGTATTTTGTCGTTTATCATTTATGTTATGAAAAAGGTAGAAGAGACCGAAGGCTACGATGATTACTGCTGCGACGCGCATGAAAACATACATCAGCTGGCGGTTTCTCTGTTGTTTTTCGAAGTGAATTTCTTTATCAAGAGCTTCAACGGCCCTGATCCTTTGATTCAGTTCTTTCCAGCCAGCATCTATATCAACAACCATCTGTGTATTGTCCATACCACTTAAGTTCCAGACCTTTTTGTATTCCTCAAAAACGGCCTGATTCTCAGGAGATTCGTTTATCCACTTCTGTACAGATTCTTTTTCCGGATCCGTACAACTGCCCGATAAAAACTTTCCTAAAAGCGCTATGTTTACACTCTCTTTCATATACCTTATCTGTCCCCCGTTAAATTGCGGGGGTACTAATGAGACAATCTATTTTCGTTATACCCTTACTTCGATTTTTAAAAAACCCGTTTATTATTAACATTTTATTAACTTTTCTCCACAACACCCTTTTAATTTAGCATATGCCATATGGACAAAAACACCAAAATAAACGCAGGCAGATATTCCTTCAGTGCTTTTCTTAAAAACTCCAGCGACTTCGACATTTGCGCTTCCACTGTCTTCACTGAAATGGACAGATGCTCAGCAATCTGATTGTATTTCATGTGCTCAAACCTGTTAAGCTCAAATATTTTCCTTCTTTTTTCCGGGAGCATCAGAATGGCATTCTTGATCATTAATTTCAATTCTTTCTCTTCCAGATTATGCAAGCCGTTTTCGCTCGCGATTTTCGGTAAATGCTCCTTTTCAATTCTATATTTTTTCCTTACCTGTTCCTGCTTCAGATAATTCAGTGCATAATTATGCACCGATTTGTACAAATACGATTTTATCGATGTATTTATTTTCAGTTCTTGTCTTCTTACCCATATTTTAAGGAACAACCCTTGTACCAGCTCCTTTGCTTCCTCCATATCGCCCACATACCTCAGGCAATAGAAGCATAAAGGAGCATAGTAAAGTCTGTAAATCTCTTCAAAGACCTCTTTATCTCCTTTTTTTAACCCGTGAAGCAGCCTCTGCTGGTCGTCCATAACAATGCTTACTGACAGTTCAAAAATTATTCTTTTTGCAGGGTGTCGCCAAAATGAATACTCTGTGAATTTTACTTTCTACTGCAGTAGCAAAAATATAGAATTAATCCGATTTAAGATTTGAAATCATATAAAACATGATAAACCGGAATCTGTACTCATCTACTATATGTAATTGGTACATTTGCCAAAAACTACTGCGTGGAAAAAAACAAGCTCCTTGTTACGTCCTGGATTATCCTTCTTTTGCTTTCGCTTGTATGGGGCAGTTCGTTTATCCTTATAAAAAAGTCGCTGATTTATTTTACCGCCACGGAAGTTGGTTTGCTGCGTGTGGTACTGAGTTTTTTGTTTTTACTGCCTGTAGCCGTTATGCAAGTGCGAAACATCAGCCGGAAACAGTTTCTGTATCTGAGCATTTCGGGATTTGTAGGCAGTTTGCTACCGGCTCTTTTGTTTGCCAAAGCGCAAACGGTCATCAGCAGCGGACTGGCCGGAACCCTTAATTCGCTTACACCCCTGTTTACTCTGATTCTCGGTGTGTTTTTTTTTCATCTCCGCGTCAGGTGGTACAATACACTGGGTGTTTTTATGGCTTTGGCTGGCGCTGTCGCATTGGTGTATGTAAGCAGCGGGCAACATCTTTCGTTTAATTCGGGATACGCCTTCCTGGTGGTGCTTGCCACACTCTGTTATGCTTTTAATGTCAATTTTATCAAAACTTTTCTGAAAGACCTCAGTTCACTGACCATAACCACGTTCAGCTTTTTTTACATCGGCATCCCTGCAACTGTTTACATTCTGATATTCAGTGAGGTTCCTCATAAACTTGTTCAGAACACGGAAACGCTTACGGGCCTTGTATATTTATTGATTCTTTCGGTAGTAGGTACGGCTCTTGCGTTGATCGTATTCAACAAGCTGATCAAAATCAGCAGTCCCGTTTTCGCCTCTTCGGTAACCTATTTAATTCCTGTTGTTGCCCTTGCCTGGGGCATTATTGACGGAGAGATATTTCGTTTATCTTATTTTCTGAGTTTTTTGTTTATCCTCACCGGGATTTTCCTCGTAAATGCAAGTCCATACAGCAAATTAAATATCAGTTCGTGGCTTTTATTTAAGAAAAGGAAGTGAAAATTCGTCGATAAATATTTGTTCCTTCGTTTTTTTTACTATTTTTGCACCCTCAAAATTCGCAGTGAATTTAAACTAAAGAATAAAAAGGATGTACGTAATTGTTGATATAGCCGGACAGCAGTTTAAAGTAGAACAGGGGCAAGAGGTCTTTGTTCACAGGCTTGAAGGAAACGAAGGCGATAAAGTTGAATTCGACAAAGTACTTTTAGTTGATAACGACGGAAAAGTTAAAGTTGGCAAACCCATGGTTAAAGGCGCCAAGATCGATGCAAAAATCGTAAATCATCTAAGAGGAGATAAAGTGATCGTTTTCAAGAAAAAAAGAAGAAAAGGCTTTCAGAAGTCGAACGGTCACCGTCAGGAAATGACAAAAGTTTTAATTGAAAATATTACTGTTTAACCCGCCTGTATAAAAACAGGCCAGAAAACTTTACAAAATGGCTCATAAAAAAGGAATGGGTAGCTCCCATAACGGTCGCGAATCGGAAAGCAAACGGTTAGGCGTAAAAATATATGGCGGGCAGTTTGCCAAAGCGGGCAACATCATCGTTCGTCAAAGAGGAACCACACACCGTCCGGGCATTAATGTTGGCATGGGAAAAGACCACACTTTATTTGCTCTGGTTGACGGTACGGTTGAATTCAGAAAGAGAAGAAACGATACGTCATACGTAAGCGTTATTCCGGCTGAATCAGAAGAAACAAAATAACAATTCCCTGCACAATGCAGAACCGGCTCATTCATGGGCCGGTTTTTTTATGCAAAACGGGTAAGGGGTTTATTCTTCGGATAATTCGTTAAGAAGGCTACGGTATTGCGAGAAGACATTTGCCCTGGAAACGAAGCCCATATACTTTCCGTCTTTTAGAATGACCAGGTTGTATTTGCCCGAATGCTGAAATTTACCCGCCACCGTCTCCATATCATCTTCCCATTGGACGACGTTTGTAGGCATAAACATTAAATTCTTTACCAGCGTGGTATCGTACAACTCACGGTTAAACATGATATCCCTTATCTGATCCAGGAATATAATGCCGTAAAAGTTATTGTCTTCATCCACGACAGGAAAAATATTTCTGTGCGATTTTTTTATTGCTTCGATCAATTCGCCCAACGTCTGGTTGGGGCCAATGGTAGTAAAATCCTTTTCGATAAGACTTTCAACATTCATCAGCGTCAGCAAAGCCCGGTCCTTATGGTGCGTGATCATATCGCCACGGCCTGTAAGCTGAATGGTATAAATAGATTTGGGTACTATAAAGCGGGCGATTCCGTATGATACT
Source organism: Bacteroidota bacterium (assembly GCA_003648625.1). Classification (GTDB taxonomy): domain Bacteria; phylum Bacteroidota; class Bacteroidia; order Bacteroidales; family F082; genus UBA4459. Next base: position 22,213 of record QMPO01000006.1, on the reverse strand, counting down.
GTGGCAACAATCATTATAGGAAAAATCAAATCATAACCATTGGTGATTTCTGCGATCAGAAAAATTGCCGTTAAAGGGGCATGTACCACTCCTGCCAGCAAACCGGCCATACCGGCCAGTGCAAAGCTGCTGAATGGCAGCTCTACTATCCCGAAATAATTTAATACGCTGGCAAATAACAAGCCCGACATGGTACCAATAAACAAAGTGGGCGCAAAAATACCTCCGATACCTCCGGCCCTGAATGTTAACGACGTCGCTACCACTTTCAGCAGAAGGGTTGCCAGCAACAACAGCAACGCCACATGCATCTGTCCTTTCAGGTCGTAAAACAAACTGTTGTTAAAAAGGAAATCCAGTTTGCCGGACAATGCCATATTTACATCTTCGTAACCTTCACCGTATAAGGCCGGGAATAAAAAAATCAGCCCACCCAGCAAGCCTGCTCCCACAAGGAATTTAGGGAGCCATCCTTTGATCTTATCAAACAGCTTCTCGGTAAAAACGTAAAATTTGATAAAATATACAGAAACCAGTGCTGTAAAAATGCCCAGTCCAAAATAATATGGTGTTTCTTTGATGTTAAACGTGTGGTCGATAAAAGAAGGGTACAAAGCATCCTGACCAAGAAAAGCATACGAAGTAAGTGCTGCAACAATAGACGATAACAGTAAGGGTACCAGGGCAGTCATCGTCATGTCGAATAAAATAACTTCCAGGGCAAAAACGATGGCAGCAATAGGAGCCTTAAAGATTGCCGACATGGCCGCGGCAGCAGAGAAACCCAACATGGCAATGATCTGTTTACGATTCAGGCCAAGTAATTTCCCGAGGTTCGAACCCCATGCAGAACCGGTCATAACCGTAGGTCCCTCAAGACCTACCGAACCTCCAAAGCCTACTGTTAACGAAGCGGTGATTATTGATGTAAACATATTATGGGAATCGAGGATCCCCCCTTTTTTCGATATGGCGTATAACACGTTGGGAATACCGTCGCGTACCGTTTTGCGTATCACAAATTTGATAATTAAAACCGTCAGCAGAATACCTATGAAAGGATATAAAACATATTGATAATTGGAATAATCCACCGAGAATCCGCCGGTCAGCAGCTTCTGAATGCCAAATACAAGGTTCTTCATCAATACAGCGATCATTCCGCCGATAAAGCCAATCACAACACTCAGGATGATCATCAACCTGTTCCTGGGCATGTTGTGCGTGTAACGTATGACACGTATGAGTAACCTCGACCTGTTCATTTTGTCGGCAAATGTATGAATATACCTCATAACTTCTGTTAGTAAGGGAAGGGAATTTCTGCATATTGCCTTTACCAACGGTATTATTTCTTTATTTTTACCCGAATTCTTACTATGATACGTATTATCACCTATAATGTAAACGGTATCAGGGCAGCTATACGCAAAGGTTTGCCTGACTGGATTGAGGCTGCACAACCTGATATTCTTTGTATTCAGGAAACCAAAGCGCAACCGGAGCAAATTCCTTATTTTGATTTTGACATACTGGGGTATAAAACCTATGCTCATTCAGCAGTAAAAAAGGGATACAGCGGTGTAGCTGTCCTTACAAAAAAAGAACCTGATCTCGTTAAGGCAGGTATGGGGATGCCGGTTTATGATGCCGAAGGACGGTTTCTGAGGGTAGATTTCGGCGATCTTTCTTTCGTTAGTGTTTACCATCCGTCAGGATCCAGCGGAGATAAGCGGCAGGCATTCAAAATGCAGTGGCTGTCGGACTTCAGGGAGTATCTGACCGAATTAAAAAAAGAGCGGCCTTATCTGGTTGTTTCCGGCGATTACAATATTTGTCATAAACCCATTGATATTCACGACCCTGTCAGGAATGCCAGAGTTTCGGGATTCTTACCCGAAGAGCGGGCATGGATGAGCAGTTTTCTGGAAACCGGTTTTATTGATTCGTTCCGTTATCTGAATCCGGAACCGCATCAATACAGCTGGTGGAGTTATCGTGCTAATGCACGCGCCAATAACAAAGGATGGCGCATTGATTACAACATGGTTACTGAGAACCTGGCCGACAAAATAAACCGTGTAGCTATTTTACCACAAGCCATGCATTCCGATCATTGTCCGGTTTTATTGGAACTGGATATGATAATTTAATGTCGAAGTTGATTAAAATTAACCTGAATATGAATTTAAAATACCGTAAATCAAAAAATAAATATCTTTTCATAACCCACCCCTTGCCCCTCCGGCGGAGGGGACCAATGGAATTTATTTTTTGATTTACAACCCGCATGAGAAACTTTGTCATAATAATACAAATACAATACACATGAAAACAAAATTGATCATTACCGGACTGGCATTCTTATCCCTTAGTTTAACAGGTTATACCCAGGTAAGAGAAGATTACCAACAACTTGATGCTTATATTCAACAGGCTGTAGAAGACTTCGATGCCCCCGGCCTGGCTGTGGGCATTATTAAAGACGGAGAAATCGTTCTGGCCAAAGGATACGGTTATGCCAATACAGAAACCAAAACACAGGTTGACGAAAACACCGTGTTTGGCATTGCTTCATGCAGCAAAGCGTTTACAGCTGCCTGCGTATCCATTCTTGTTGATGAAGGTAAACTCCACTGGGATGACAAAGTTTCGGACCTGCTACCCGGCTTTACTTTATATGACCGGTACATAACGAGGGAACTTACTGTGCGCGACCTGCTGTGTCACCGGTCCGGTTACGAAACCTTCGATGGCGACCTGTTGTGGTACGGCACTGATTATTCGAGGGAGGAAGTGGTTCACAGGTTCAGATACAGGGAAAACCCGTACAGTTTCAGGGAAAAATTCGGGTATTCCAATTTAATGTATATTGTGGCAGGAGAAGTCATTAAAGAGGTAAGCGGAAAGAGCTGGGAAGAGTTTATAAGTGAAAAGATATTCGTCCCTCTCGGTATGGAAAACACGACCACAACAAATGATGCATTCAGCGACAAGATAAATGTTGCCTGGCCTCACCTGGATGGTCAGGTGATGGATTTTATCAGTTACGACAACGCCGGACCGGCAGCTTCTATCAACTCATCCGTAAACGATCTGTTGCAATGGGTACAGCTCCTGCTCAACAAAGGAGCCTGGAACGACACTCTGGTATTTACAGATTACCAGTATTATACAATGGTTTTGCCACAGACCATCTTACCTTCAGGAACCGCAGAGAAAGTGGGAGGCAGGCATTTTTCATCCTATGGTCTTGGTTGGTTTCTATACGATTACCAGGGGATGAAAGTAATCAATCATGGCGGCGGAGTTCCGGGATTTCACTCAAAAGTATTGTTTGTACCCGAAGACAGCCTGGGCATTGTGCTTCTGAGCAACGAGCTGGGCGGACTTATTGGCGCCCTGGAGCATAAAATACTGGATTACCATTTGGGCGATCCGGAAAAAGACTGGGCTAAGATTTACCTCGATTATGTGGCGCGGGGAAAAGAGCGGGAAGAAAAAAGAATTGCCCTGCTGGACTCAAGCCGGATTGCCGGCACCGAACTTTCTCTGGAGTTGGAAGGCTACACCGGGACTTATACAGACGATATGTACGGCAATGCGCTTGTTGAATTAACAGACAATCAACTGACGTTGACATTGCTCCCTGCCAAAGAACTAATGCATTCCTCCATGGTACACTGGCACTATGATACATTTCAAATAGATTTTGCCGATCCGTTTTTACCCAAAGGACTTATGAGTTTTCATTTAAACAGCCGGGGTGAAGCAGATTATTTTACACTGGATATTTATAGCCCTGATTTTCATTTTCAGAAGCTGAAATTTGTACGCACAACAGAATAGGTCAGAAAGATACCTCGTCGAGGGTGGGCTGGATAATATAACTCATACCCGTAAGTTCCAGCGCCAACAGGTTTCCGTATCCATCTCTTTTGGTCATGTAAACGCCGTTGTCCAGATCAATGAATGGTTGTTCGTCTGATTTAATGGTTTTGTCGATAAACTCCAGGTTTACCGGTGTATGGCCATGGATAATGGTTTTATACTTTATCTTTTCCGGTTTTATCTCGTAATCTTTGGTCCATAACATGGCCTGTTTGTCGGAGAAAGGGTCTTCCGCTTCGAAATTAAACCCGGCATGTACCAAAACAAACTGGTCAACTTCAAGATAATAGGGTAAGGTTTTTATCCAGTCAATATATTTTTGCGGGATTTCGGAGGGCCATTTCACGCCCATACTTTTCAGTGTTTCGGCACCACCATTCAATTCCCATGATTTCTGGATAAATGATTTTGTTTTCACACCCAGAAATTGTTTCCGTTCTCTGTCAGCATTCCACGCTTTGAGCATGTATTCCTCATGATTTCCCAGCAGCGGTATCACCTTAGCCGGGCCTTTCTGTAGCTGCATAACGTAATCCATCACCTCTTTGCTGGCCGGACCCCGGTCGATATAATCGCCTAAAAAATAAATGCAGTCGCCTGCTGTCGGCTTAATATGATCTTCAAAAAGCGTTTTCAGTGTGACGGCACAGCCATGAATATCAGGAATGATCCATTTTTTCACTGTTCCTTTTTGTTTTTTGTTTTCCGTGCGAATTATTTTGCTTTGCTTTGGTTGGCTACCTGATCCATCAGTTTTTTTATTTCATCGGGGTCGCCCAAAAAATAATCCTTCACCAGGTTCATTTCATCATCAAATTCAAAAACGTAGGGAATCCCCGTTGGAATATTAAATTTCAGGATTTCGTCTTTCCCCATATTTTTCAAATGCATCACTAAGGCCCTCAGGCTGTTTCCATGCGCTGCCAGAAGCACTTCATTCTGTTCCTTCAGTGTCGGACGAATTTCTTTCTCCCAGTAAGGAATAAATCGTTCGATCACTTCTTTTAACGATTCTGTCAACGGTATTTCTTTAGGCAATAAACCGGCATACCGCGGATCAAATTTCGGATTTCTTTCGTCATCGCTGTCCAAAGGTTTTGGTGGAGTATCGAAACTTCTGCGCCACAGATGTACCATATCAGCTCCGTACTTTTCAGCCGTTTCCACTTTATTCAGACCTTGCAGCATTCCGTAATGTTTTTCGTTCAGGCGCCATGATTTTTTTTCGGGAATCCACATTAAATCCATTTCTTCCAGAACAATCCACAGCGTTTTAATGGCACGTGTAAGGTATGATGTATAGGCTATTTTAAAATCAAAACCTTTCTCTTTCAATAATTTTCCCGCTTTTTCCGCTTCTTTAACTCCCTGTTCCGACAGTTTTACATCGGTCCATCCCGTAAAACGGTTTTCTTTGTTCCAGACACTTTGTCCGTGTCTCAGTAATACCAGTCGCTTCATTTTCTTCTTATTAATTTAATAAAATATGTCCGTACCTTTGGTAATTATTATGAGCGCCATTTCCACAAAACTTTCCGCCTTTTTATTCCCCGGACTAACCTGGAAAATAGCTACAGAAAACAAGGAATTATTTCTCACCTTTGATGACGGCCCTCACCCGCTTATTACGCCAAAAGTATTGAATATTCTTGATGAGTACAATGCAAAGGCTACATTTTTTTGTGTAGGGGAGAACGTGCAAAAGCATCCGGAAGCCTATGCGGAAATAATTTCGCGCGGCCACCAAACCGGCAACCATACATTCAATCACCTGAAAGGATGGGAGACATCAGCTAAGGAGTACCTTGATAATATCAGGAAGTGTAACGAACTGGTTCCGTCAGCTTTATTCCGCCCCCCGCACGGCCGCATACTTCCGGGGCAGGTGCGACAGTTGAAAAAAGAAGGTTATCAGGTTGTTATGTGGAGTGTGCTCGCCAGAGATTATCAGCAAAACAGTGATAAAAAAAATCTGCTGCAAAAAGTCCTGGCCCAAACAAAAGCAGGTTCCATCATTGTTTTCCACGACAGCGAGAAAGCCGCTGAAAATATGCTGTATATGTTACCTGAATTTCTGGCGCATTTTTCGGAAAAAGGGTATGCCTTTAATGTCATTGACGGGCAAAGAACCTGATTTCGCTCCTATGTCAATTATTTGCATCTTTGTATATCAAATGTTATGCAAAAAGTAAGCAAAAATATAGCCGTATACCTGTCACTGCTGGCGGCCTTGTTTTTTCTTTCGCGGTGTGCCCAGCCGGTATCTCCGGGTGGCGGACCTAAAGATGAGCAACCGCCACAAATAATCAGGTATGAACCGGATATATACAGCACCCGGTTTACAGGCGACAGGTTCAAAATTGATTTTGACGAATTTATTCAACTGGACAAGCTCAATCAGCAATTGTTGATTTCGCCGCCTATGGATGAATTACCCGATTTCAAGGCTAAAGGGAAATCGCTGCTGGTGAAATTTAATGAGGAACTGAAAGAGAATACCACCTATACCTTGTTTTTTGGCGATGCTATTGTCGATATCACGGAAAAAAATCCGTTAAAAGAAAATTCGTATGTCTTTTCTACGGGCGACAAGGTTGATTCGATGAGCATGAAGGGAACTGTTCTTCAGGCAATCGACCTGCAAGCTGCCGAAGATGTATTTGTTATGCTGTATAAAAACAACAACGATACACTTCCGGTTGACTCTTTACCATTAACTGTAAAACCATTTTATCTGAGCAAAACAGATAAAAACGGGAAGTTTTCATTTAGCGGACTGGCCGATGAAAAATACCTCATTTTTGCCTTGCGTGATTTGAACAGCAACCATATCTTCGATCAACCTACCGAAGAGATTGCTTTTCTGGATACACTGGTACGCCCTTTTTTCACAGGGCTCCCACAGAGAAAAAACGCCGACAGCACGGTCTCTGATTCGATGCTGATTGACTCTCTGTCAACTTTAGTTGCCGATTCACTCATGCAGCTTACCGATACTGTTAATCCGGACACCCTCGAAAAAAATTCACTTGAAAATAAAGCCGTTTCATATGAATTACTTCTTTTCAAAAACCGCGACAGTGTACAGCGGTTGCTGAAAGCGGGCATGGCCAGACGAAACTTACTGGAGTTTGCTTTTTCACTACCGGCAAAAAAAATACGGCTTGTTCCTGAGAACTATTCATCTGACAGCCTCTGGTATCTGGAAGAATTCTCAAAAAGAGCAGATACCATCCGGTGGTATTTAAAAAACATTCCTTTGGACACGCTCGAACTTTCTGTTATAAATGGAGAAGACACTTTGGAGTATCTCTATCTGAACCTTAATTACGGCAGTAAATCAAGCCGGGCCCGGGTAAAAAAGGATGAGCAGAAAAAGAAAGTTTACCTCGAATGGTCATCGAATGTTAAAGGGGGCGTATTAAAACCAGACCAACAACCTAAAATCCGGTTTGAGCAGCCACTGGAAACATTCAATACCGCTTTGGGCAGTCTCATTATTGGCCAGGATACAACCTACCGCCCAAAAGCTGAGCTTGCTGACAGTTTTCACAGGGTTCTGTTGTTTCCGATTGAACTACAGGAAGAGACCAGATACTCTTATTATTTCCCCGATTCCAGTTTTATTGACTGGAACGGCTATTTCAACAAGGAAATCCGTTTGAGTTTTACTACAAAAACCCCATCCGATTATGGTAAAATGACCATGCATCTGCAACCTGAGAAGAAACAACCCTACATTTTTCAGATGTTAGATGATAAAGGAAATGTTGTTCATGAGTCTTATTTTACGTCGGATACAACGGTCAGCTATCCATTTGTAAACCCGGCAAAATACAAGTTCAAGTTAATATTTGACGCAAATGGAAACCAGCAATGGGACAGCGGTTATTATCCTGATAAGATAGAACCAGAGCGGATACTTTTTTACATAAAAGAAATAGAAGTGAGAGCTAATTGGGAGATTGAAGAAACCTGGAATATTAAATAAAAAGCTGCACAGACCGTATTAATCGCTGCACCGGTTTACACACTCAATAACTTCGGTTAGTTCCACATGTTTCAGCGAATAATAAATCCTTTTCCCGTCGCGCTTTGCGATGACAACATTCTTGTTTTTGAGTATATTCAGATGGTGTGATGCAGTTGCCTGCTCAATATTCAAAGCTTCATATATTTCCGTTACACTAAGGCTTTCCCCTTTTGCCAGCAAATCAATAATAGCAATGCGAATGGGGTGCGAGATGGCCCTTAATTTGGCTGCCGCCAGTTCAAGTTTCGAAATATCAATAGTAATATTTGGCATAAGACAAAAATGTTTGAGCAAAAGTAGAAAATATCATTGTGTGCATATAGGTAAATGATTACATATGTCTTGTTTTTAAATATTTTATACTTAATCTAAATAAGACATGCTGTAAGAAGGTTTGTTTGTGGTTAAGAAAATAAATTCGTAAAAGAGAACTTCCTGCCATCGAACAAACCCTTATCGCTTAGTTTCAGGTCGGGGATAACAAGTAATGCCATGAACGAAAGCGTCATAAATGGCGCACGAAGCGTGGAACCCAGTTCGTGGGCTTTTTTATCAATTTTGTGGTATTCTTCAGCAATCTTATAGCCATCCTCAACACTCATCAGACCAGCTACAGGCAAGGGTAATATTATTTCTTCCCTGCCATCAACAAGTGACACCCCTCCTTTTTCTTTAATTATCAGATTTATAGCCCGGACAACTTGTTCATCATCAGCTCCTACCGCTACAATATTATGGCTGTCGTGTGCCACACTGGAGGCTATGGCCCCACGTTTTAAACCGAAATTTCTGATAAAAGCAACTGCTGGTTTTGCCTTATTATATCTGTTGAGTACAACTATCTTCAGGATATCATTTTCCGGATCACTGACAACGTTTCCATCTTTTATCTTCGGATCTGCGTGCACTATATTGGTGATCAGCTGGCCGTCCAGTGCTTCCATAACTTTTAGTTTATTTCCATGCGGAGATACGCTTATATCCACAGTGCTGACAGGCTCTGCATGAAAATTATTCGGCACCGTTTCAGTGACAGACCGGATCAATGTTTTTCCGTTTCTGGCAATCAGCGTACCGTTTACATAGGTAGCCAATACACGAAAATCGTTTAAATTATCCACGATGATCATATCCGCCGGATCGCCTGTCTGTAGCGCCCCTACTTCCAGATCATAATGATCAATGGGGTTCAGGATGGCACTTTTCAATACGCTCATCGGATTATATCCTTTTTTAATTGCTCTGATGACCAGCTGGTTGATATGCCCTTCCGCAAGGTCGTCGGGATGTTTGTCATCGGAACAGAACAACACTTTATCAGGATAATCCTGCATCAATTCGATTAGTGCTTCAAAATTTTTGGCAGCACTGCCTTCCCTTATCTGGATTTTCATACCGTAGTTGATCTTCTCCAGTGCTTCTTCCATCGTAAAACATTCATGGTCGGTTGAAATACCTGCCTCGATGTATTTTCTTGCATCTTCACCTTTCACACCTGGGGCATGTCCGTCAATCGGCTTTCCGTATTTTTTGGCCACTTCCAGCTTCCGCATCACAAACTCGTCCCTGTTGATAACTCCCGGGAAGTTCATCATTTCCGACATGTATTTAATTTCATCTTTTGCCAGTAATTCGTCCAGCTGTTCCACGCCTAATTCAAATCCTGCTGTTTCAAATGGCGTTGCCGGAACACAGGAAGAAGCGCCAAAGTAAAATTTGAACGGAACTTTTTTTCCGTTGGCAATCATGTAGTTGATTCCTTCAATGCCCAGCACATTGGCAATTTCATGCGGATCGGAAACCGTTGCCACTGTCCCGTGCACCGATGCCAGGCGGGCAAATTCCGAAGGAATAAGCATCGAACTTTCGATATGAATATGGGCGTCGACCAACCCGGGTAAGATGTAGTGATCCTCCGTAACCGTGTTATCCTCTTCCACCTTAACTATTATTCCGTCCTCCACATGAACCCGGCCTTTGAAGATAGTTTCAGCCCTCAGATCTACAATGTTTCCTGATAACGAATAGCTGTTTGTTTCCATTTTTTAATTTTATTATTTCTACCTATGCGGACTGACGTCCACTTTTACATGATTAAACTCTTTTGAAATAATGCTCAAATTACAGATCTCAAAAATATTTCCATTTATAAACTCTGCCCTATTTTATGCAAATTAATACCTTTAAACTCCTTTTGCACCGCTTCGAAGTCAGAGGTAAACCCAAGTAAAAAGCCGCCACCTCCCGACCCGCATAATTTGAGCGTAAACAGATCTTCATTTATTCCTTTTTCCCACAATCCATGAAACTCCGAAGGGATCATCGGTTTGAAATATTCCCAGAAAAAGGCTGAAAGCAGTTTTATTTCTGATAAAAAGCCCGGAATATCTCCCTCCGAAAACAAGTGAATACACCTGTTATTCAATGGTGTCAGCTTGTCTTTTACTTCTTTGTAAAATTTGTAATGCCTGCACTCATCAAAAAATAACTGTACCAGGTTGTTGGTTTTACCGGTCTGTTCCGTATCCACTAAAAAAGTAGTGAGTTCGCCGGATAAGAGGCCTTTTGGCATCGGTACTGTTTCCAGTTTTTCTTTATCATGGATCAACAGGGGTTTATTCAGGTAGGAGATCAGCGGATCGAGGCCGGAACTAATGCCGTGAAACCACGATTCCATCTGTGCAAAAATTCTTTTCAGTTCCGGCAGGCTTGTCTCCATCTTAGTTAAACCAAAATGATCGAACACCGCTGCCGATAATGCGCCTGAACTTCCGATGCCATAGCTTTGGGGTATTTGAGAATCGAAATACAAACCGTTATCCAGCGTATTTTTAAATTTCTTAAAGTCAAGGGATGTCAATAACTCGTTTTTACCGGACAGTTGTAACAGGTATTTGTAGAAACCTTTCAGGCTCTCTCGCGAGTGTTGTTGTTCTTCTGTGAGGGTTTCCGCCTGACGGAATATGCCGGAATATGCCTGATACGGTATGGTCAGCCCCATCGAATTGCAGATGACACTGTATTCACCAAACAACAAAATTTTCGCGTAAAAGTTCCGGTAGGTTTCCATTTGTCAGCCCTTTAATTGTTTCGGACCTGTACCCAAAGAGTCATCAATCCAGCGTCTTTCATCACACAGTTCTTCAAGTTCCTCTTTTATGAACTTCATAACCCCGGCGCGATGTGCAGCCGGATACAGCACATGCACATTGGGTCCCGCATCCAGGGTAAAAGCCACAGGAATATTTTCTGTTTTGCGAAATTCCCTGATCTTTTCAATAATTTCTATCGTCTCCTTTCTTATCAATATAAACCCCGGTGTTGACGACATCATCAAGCCATGCAATGTCAGGGCTTCGTTCTCTACAACTTCGATATATCGCTTCAGGTCACCCGATTTCAATACTTCGATCAATTCGGCTGTATGTTCGTTTGCCTGGCGGAACCGGCTCAGGGCAAACGGATGCCGCTCCATCAACGCATGCCCTGCCGAGCTGCCCACTTTCTTTTTCTCAGCACTTACAATCAGGATAGTATCATAAAACGACTGAAACACGGGATGCACCTCCGACAACAACGGGACGGCATATTCATCAGAATAACCGGATACATTTGACAGCGATCCCCATACAGAATACCCACCGTAAACAGAACGACAGGCACTCCCAGAGCCCAGGCGGGCCAGCTGAGAAGCCTCGCGGAAAAATGAGCTTTCCTCCTGCTCACCTGCAACAATTTGTTTCAGACTCATCACACAAAGTGCCAGTGCCGAAAAAGCCGCCGCCGAAGAAGCAATGCCCGAAGAATGAGGAAACGTATTGCTGCTGTCAAGTGTCAGGTTGTATGCTGCCAGAAAAGGGTAATCGGCAAGCAGGCTGTTTAAATAAGCAGCAATTCTTTTTTCAAATGTTTTGTTTGGTGTACCATCAAATAAAAACTGCAAAGCCACTTCCCGGCCTGGCAGTCTTTTTTTGTAAGATAAAGTCGTGGTTGTAGAAGATTCTTTCAGTGTCATGCTCAGCGATGGATTGCGCGGAAGCTGATTTCCGTGCTTTCCCCAGTACTTTACCAGCGCAATGTTTGATGGACTTTGCCAGGTGATCGTGCCTTTCTCTGCCGTGTTGCTGCTCATGTTTTGTAAATTGAACGGCAAGTTACATAATTTCCCATTATTTTGATCAGAGAACCAGGCCGGCAAAGGGATAAATAATATCAAATCCCTGATTGTGCATCTGCCGGATAAATTCTTCCCGAGACATCCTGCTTGTTACCAACACAAAATCTCCGCCCCAGGCTCCCAGGGATTTAACAGCACCCTGATATTCCGAAAAATACAACTCTTTAACTACAGGTTGCCGCAGAACCGAGGACATGATCTGTTCATGTTCATTCAGTAAGGCCTCAAAATCTTCCAGCTTTTTGGTTTTGGGTATTTCTCTTGTAATATCTGTTATCTTCTGAATGTCTGCTTTTTCGAAAACAGCCTCTTTCTGAAAACTTTTAATGCTTCCGGCAGTTTGTTGCTTCCTGCCCAGATAGACGAAATACAGCTGGTCCTTAAACAGAGGGGAAAAATCAATCCGCGAAACGTTCCTGTTGTTTCCGGTTCGTTGAAAAGTTACAGGGCCGTCCGCATCAGCACAGGCAATATCGTAACCCGAGCCTCCAAAGGTTTCCTGTTGTAACACATAGGGATCTGCCTTTGCCCAGCGTGCCACGCAATAAACCAGTGTCGAACTGGAGCCAAAACCATAATCGGGATCAAAGTCAAGGTTTGTGGTTGCCGTCAGTCCCTGTTCATTTGTCAGGAAATTTTCTGCTTGTTTTTTTACATTCAGTAACAACGACCTGAGCTGTTCCGACATATCGCTATCAGAAGTTTCGAGTACCTCCAGCGAGGGAAGCTTAAACACAGTTGTAAACCACAATCCGCCGGGAGCATTGGCCTGCCATTGCAACAGCCCGCTCTTATTTTTCTGAACCGTTAAACTTTGTCCGTATTTTAAAGGAACTGCCAGGGCTTCGGCGCCATGAAGCACCAGATACTCTCCGGTGATGAGCAGTTTGCCGTTGGCGAACCATTTATTTTTCAAGGTTTCGGGTTTTATTCAGAAACTGCCGTACATTGTTAAAGGAAACTTTCTGCCCGATGAAATACTCTACGGCTTTTGTTTTTTCTTCATCAGTGGCTTCAAAATGATTCAGGATATTCATCAGGTGTATTTTCATGTGGCCCATCTGGATACCTTTGGTTACCAGCGAGCGCACAGCTGCGAAGTTGTTGGCCAGACCCACTGATGCGGCAATCATCATTAACTCCTCGGCAGAAGGATTACCCAGCATCTCCAGCGATTGTTTTGCCAGAGGATGTAACGAAGTCAGTCCACCGACTGTTCCAAGTGCCATTGGCAATGTTAATGAATAAATGAACTTGCCGTCTTTCAACTCTACTGTAGAAAGGCTTTTGTATTTTCCTGTTCTTGCCGCATAGGTATGCCCTGCTGCTTCCACAGCCCTGAAATCGTTGCCTGTAGCTATTACCACAGCATCCACTCCGTTAAAAATTCCTTTGTTATGGGTCGTGGCCCGGTACACATCTTCTTCGGCAATTCGGACAGCCAGCTGAAACTTGCTGGCAAATTCTTCACCTGTCATTGAATCATCTACATTATCCAGTTCCTCAATATCGCATTCAACCCACGATCTTACGACACAATCGGGGGTGTAGTTGGACAGAATGGACATGATGATCTGCGGTTCTTTTTCTTCTCCTTCAAACAGTTCATGATCGCCAAGAAAAGATTTCAGCGCAACAGAAAATTCTTCGAGGCACGAATTGATAAAATTGGCCCCCATAGAATCCTTTGTATTGAACGAAGCAAGCAACTGGTAATAGTCGGGGATTTTGTCCGTCATGTCGATCAGTTCAAAATCGAGGATGCCACCACCTCTGGCCTCCATATTCGCCGTAATCTTTGCTGTGGCACCCCGCAAAAAGGTTTTTAGCTCATCAAATACCGACAGCAGTTTTTGTTTATCCCCTTTCCATAAAAAATGCACCTGGCCCAGTTTTACCGTATCGATAATCTCGGCTTTAAAGCCACCGCGTTCCAGCCAGAATTTAGCACTTGACGAAGCTGCAGCGACTACCGAGCTTTCTTCGATTACCAAAGGCACCAGGTAATTCTTCCCGTTGATTAATACATTAGGCGCTACGCCATAAGGAATATAGAAATTAGAGATGGTGTTTTCACTGAACTCATCAAATATTTTTTGCACCTTGTTGTCCGAGTGCCAGAAACTCATCATCAGGTCCATTGCCTCCACCTGCTTATCCATCAATTCGGCGACAATCTTCAGTTTGTCTTCCTTCAGGAGTTTGGAGAACCCCTTGATGATAATATCACGTTTACGTCTTCTTGGCATTTCCTGTTTGTCACTAAACTTTTAACTAAAAAACCCAGCAGTTACCATTCATCCGGTTTCTTTTCCGGTTCGGGTTTCATTTTTTCTTTAAGCGAGGCAATCCAGTCCTGTGCATATTTATCCACCTGATCGAGGTATTCATTCCAACGGATATCGTAAGCCGGATCACTTTTATTCATCCATTTTGCCACCGGCTGCCGTGTTGTTGATTTGAATAAAAAATTATTCAATGTATAACGATACCTGTCCTGCTTCAATTCAATTGTAAAATCGTAGCCGATCATACCGGCGGCTATTTTATTCCCGTCTTTATCTGTATAATAAATACGAAACTGGTGTTTGCCCACGATTTTTCCTGTTTCCACATCCCGCAACGAAGTAACGCGCACGGGGTCTTTGTAAAAATCATTCAGCCAGTAAACACACCTGTTGAACAACTGCTGTTTTGTTCCATCCTGTTCCACCACCTCGCGATATTGTATTCTTCCCGTTTCAGGATCGACAGGCAGTTTTTCCTGTGCCCATAACATACCGGCCATCAATATTAATAATGCGGTCAGTTTAATTTTCATTTGTTTAAAATTTTGTTTGTTGTTCCATGTTCCCAATTAAAAACTTCTTTCGGAACGATTTATTTTGTCATCGCGAAGTTACGGGCAAAATTACAATTAAATACCATCAATTGTAAAACTGCGCATAAGTGCGATAAAACATGTTCCTTCTGATGCGGTTTCTTTAAAAGAAACACCATAAAAAAAACCTGCCAGAGACTGACAGGTTTTATATAATTTATGAATGTGCTTACATCATTCCCGGCATTCCACCGCCACCCATAGGAGGCATTGGAGGAGCAGCAGGGTTCTCTTCTTTGTGCTCAGCCAATACACATTCCGTAGTCAGCAACATGCTGGCAATAGAAGCGGCATTTTCCAGAGCTATACGTGTTACTTTGGTCGGGTCGATAACACCGGCTTTAAACAGGGGCTCATATTTTTCTGTCCTGGCGTTAAATCCGAAGTCATCTTTTCCTTCTTTTACTTTGTTTACCACTACAGAACCTTCCAGTCCGGCATTCTCCACAATCTGGCGGAGTGGCTCTTCCAAAGCTCTTTTAACTATGGTTACGCCTGTTTCCTCGTCTTCGTTTTCCACTTTTACTTTGTTCAAAGCATCAATGGCACGCAGGAAAGCAACGCCACCACCCGGGATGATTCCCTCTTCGGTTGCAGCCCTGGTCGCAGCTAAAGCGTCTTCGAAACGGTCTTTCTTTTCTTTCATTTCCACTTCGCTGGCAGCACCGACATAAATAACGGCAACACCACCGGCCAGTTTTGCCAGACGTTCCTGTAATTTTTCTTTGTCATAGTCAGAAGTAGTAGTTTCGATCAGCGCTTTGATCTGGCTTACACGGGCTCCGATATTTTCTTTATCGCCTTTTCCACTGACAATTGTTGTATCTTCTTTGTCAACAGTTACTTTCTCTGCTTCGCCGAGCATCTCCAGTGTTGTATCTTCCAGTTTGTAGCCTTTTTCTTCCGAAATTACGATGCCACCGGTAAGGATAGCAATATCTTCCAGCATTTCTTTCCTTCTGTCGCCAAAACCGGGAGCTTTAACAGCAACTACTTTCAGCGAACCACGCAGACGGTTAACAACCAGTGTTGCCAATGCTTCACCTTCGATATCCTCGGAAATAATAACTAAAGCCCTGCCTGTTTGTGCCGTTTTTTCAAGAACCGGTAGCAAGTCTTTCATTACAGATATCTTTTTGTCGTGGATCAGGATGTACGGTGATTCGTAAACTGCTTCCATTTTTTCAGCATCGGTAATAAAATAAGGCGAAATGTAACCACGGTCGAACTGCATTCCTTCCACAACATCCACGTAAGTGTCAATACCTTTTGCTTCTTCAATGGTAATTACACCTTCTTTCTTTACTTTGCCCATAGCTTCGGCAATAAGTTTACCAATAAACCTGTCATTGTTTGCCGAAATAGCGGCTACCTGCTCAATTTTTTCGCCGTCGTCACCAATTTCCTGTGTTTGTTTCTTGAGCGAGTCAACAACTTTTTCCACAGCTTTATCAATTCCTCTTTTCAAGTCCATCGGGTTTGCTCCGGCAGTAACGTTTTTAAGGCCGGTAGCAAAAATAGATTGTGCCAGAACGGTAGCAGTTGTTGTACCGTCACCAGCCAGGTCGTTTGTTTTAGAAGCAACTTCTTTTACCATTTGTGCTCCCATATTTTCAACGTTGTCGGTAAGGTCAATTTCTTTAGCCACCGTAACACCGTCTTTTGTAACCTGGGGCGCTCCGAATGATTTTTCAATAATTACGTTTCTTCCTTTAGGTCCTAAGGTTACTTTAACCGCATCAGTTAAAGCATCTACTCCTTTTTTCAGTGCTTCTCTAGCATCGTGATTGAATACAATGTCTTTTGCCATCTTTTTATGTTTTTGTTTTTTTAATGATTGTTTTACTCATATTAAATAACTGCAAGGATTTCCTCTTCTTTCATAATGAGGTAATCATTACCATCGATGGTCAGTTCGGTACCGGCATATTTACCATAGAGTACCTTGTCACCAATTTTAACAGTCAACGGATTCTCTTCGTTCTCTGAAACAGCTACAACAGTTCCCTTCTGGGGCTTTTCTTTGGCTGTGTCCGGAATGATAATTCCTGAAGCTGTTTTTTCTTCAGCTTGTGCCGGCTCAATTACTACCCGGTCACCAAGTGGTTTGATATTTACTTTTGCCATAATTCGATATTTAAAGTTTGCTTTTGGCATGTCATATTTTGTGCCAAAGCACAATTCAAAAAAAAATGTCAGAATGATGTGACATTCTGACATTTTAATTTTTTCAGGTGTAAAGCCCTTCCGGTCTTCTACTAATTTTCTTCCTTTGGAGGAGGTGTTTGAAAATCGACAGGAGCCGGTAGGTTTACATCTTCCAGTTGTTCTCTTAATTGCGTGTCTTGTGAGCTGAGGTTCTCCACATTCCGGGGAACGATCATCGTTGCCGACAAACTCAACACCAGCAATACTATCGACAAAGTCCAGGTAGCTTTTTCAAGAAAATCGGCTGTTTGTCTGACACCCATAAACTGGGATCCTGTACCGGCAAAATTTGCTGCCAGTCCACCGCCTTTTGGATTCTGTACCAATACGATGAGTCCTAAGAGGACACAAACAACTAAAATCAGTATGGAAATAAAATAATACATTCTATAAAGTTTTAAGTTTCAAGTTCTTTTTCTGCTTTTTCAATCAGGGCTGCAAAGTAAGCACTTTTTTCTGGAAATTTCAAACTTAATTTTTGATAGGTTTTTATCGCTTTATCGTAGAAGCCCTGATCCATATATATTTTTGCAAGTGTCTCGCTCACAATGTTCTCCTGATCCACAACACTTGACCGGGCGGCATCAACAGGATTAAAGAAAGTTCCTTTTTGCCGTGTGATACTCGGTTCATTTTCAATGAACTTATCGATTAACTCTGTTTTCGTTTCCCTGGGAAGCTCTTTTTCCTCCCCGGTAATTCGTGCCTGTTCCGCTTCGATCTGCGCTATTCGCTCCTGAACAATTCTTTTCAGTTCACTGATTTTGTCCTCTTCCGTTTGCTTTACTTCAACAGGCTGCTCACTTGCTTTCTCTTCTGCCGTTTCTATTTCCACATGTTCGTCGGGAAGGGATACGGGAATCTCTTTTTCTCCGGTCTGATAAATTCGTTTTTTCAGTGTTGCTCTGTCGCCGGCATAAATAGCCGTAAGTTTCAGTTCGGTATCGTATCGGATGCTTTTGCCTTTGTATAAAGCGGTAGTTAACAATACTCTGGCCGACTGGCAATACGGAAAGTCATGCACAAGTTCCATGAGCGGAGAAACGGATTCTTCCGCCAGAATGACGGGATTAAGTATATATCCGTTAAACGATTCTTTATTCATCAGCACACTACCAATTAATTACAGCCTTGTTGAAAATATCCGTTGTCAGCATTTCCGTGATGCCCAGAATCAGCTCTTCTTTCACAGAATTATAATCTGCGTCGGATTGATAATCAAGATAATGCGAGAATTTCTGTTCGAAATCCTTATTGGGTTCATATGAATTCACAAAACGCACATTTACCGTTATTGTCAGCCTGTTCAGGGCAGATGTCTGGTCACCCTGAATAGCTACCGGTGTTGTTTTATAATCGATTATCTCTCCTTCGATGGCCAGATCGCCGTTCCTTTCCACCATTTCAAGATTGGTTTGCCTGGTAAACTGGTCTCTTAACGCATTGGTAAAAATGGCACTTAAAACCGGTTCCACCAATTGCGCTTTATTCGGAAAATACTGTACCGACATCGTTTTGGCTTCAGGAGGTATGGAAGCTCCCGTAAAAGAATAAACACCACAGCCTGTGAATAACCATGCAAAACCAAACATGAGAAACAATAAATGTTTCCGCCACATGCTATGATACCGGTTGCTGTTCATTAGTTGTTAATATTGTATTCCTTGATTTTCCGGTAAAGCGTTCGTTCAGAAATACCAAGCTCTTTGGCCGCACTTTTTCTTTTTCCGTTATATTTCTCCAACGCTTTAATGATCATTTCCTTTTCTTTCTCCTGCAATGAAAGTGACTCCTCTATTACTTCTGAAGAATGAAATTTTTCGATCTCATCCTGATCTGCCGGGCTTATGTGCACTTCATGAACCGTATCATCGGGCACATTTAACACTCCTTCGCTGTAATCCTTAACCATCAAAGCTTTTGTCTGTTCCAAAGAGGTTTCCGTATCACTCTTTTCAAGCATATCAGCCACCACTTTTTTCAACTCATTCATATCCTTTTTCATATCGAAAAGCACTTTATATAAAAGTTCTCTTTCCGAAATATGCTCTTCTTCCTTTTTCTTGTAGAGTACCGGAAGATCGTTAGCGCCTTCGCCGGGTAAATAATTTTTCAGCGTAAGTGCGTCAATCTCTTTATTGCGTTCGATAATAGATATTTGCTCGGTAATATTTTTCACTTGACGTACATTACCGGGCCAGTAATAATTTTCCAGAACTTTTATAGCGTCTTCCGTCAGGCGCAGCGGAGGCATTCTGTATTTTTCAGCAAAATCGGATGCAAATTTCCGAAAAAGCAAATAAATATCTTCTTTTCTGTTGCGCAAGGGCGGAATAGCAATGGGCACCGTATTCAAACGATAGAACAGGTCCTGTCTGAAATCGCCCTTTTCAATTGCTTCGCTCAGATTGACATTAGTAGCAGCCACTACTCTGACATCCGTTTTCAGTACTTTTGACGAGCCTACTTTCATAAATTCGCCAGACTCGAGCACTCTGAGCAACCGTACCTGCGTTGATAAGGGGAGTTCCGCAATTTCATCTAAAAAAATAGTCCCCCCATTGGCTACTTCAAAGTATCCTTTCCGAGCTTCGTGGGCACCCGTAAACGAGCCTTTTTCGTGGCCGAATAATTCAGAATCAATGGTCCCTTCCGGAATAGCTCCACAGTTTACGGCGATGTAGTGGCCGTGTTTCCGGGCACTCATCTGGTGAATAATCTTCGGGAAGACTTCCTTTCCCGTACCACTTTCGCCCGTAATCAATACGGTCAGATCAGTATGCGCCACCTGAACGGCAATATCTATAGCCCTGTTCAGCAAAGGAGAATTACCAATGATACCAAACCGCTGTTTTATTGACTGAATATCCATATGCCCCTTTTGATAGTTTCGTGTAAAATTAGTGAATCTGCACTTACCTCAGTTCTGCTCCGAAATTTTGTTCGAAAGCCATTTGAATTCTTTTCATAGCTTTATCAATGACTTTATCATTCAGTGTCTTTTCCTTATCCTGCAAGATAAATGACAAAGCATAAGATTTCTTTCCTTCAGGAATTTTATCTCCCTGGTAAATATCGAAAATCCCCACTGATTTTAGAAGTTTACGTTCTGTACTAAAGGCCAGGTTTTTAAGGTCGTTAAATTTAACTGCAGTATCCAGCAATAAAGCTAAATCGCGGCGTACTTCCGGATATCTGGCAACAGGCTCGTATAGTTTATCGCTGCCGGGGAGATGTTTTAATAACAGATCCCAATTAATCACTGCACTAAAAACACCCTGCCGGATATCGAACGCATCAAGTTGCTTTTTGCTGACTGATCCCACTTCGACAAGCTTGTCATTATTTACCTTGTAGATCAGGTCTTCTGCAAACAAATTATTGCTGCATTCTTCCAGTACCAGTTTATCGCGTTCGATGCCCAGTTTCTCAAGAATCCCTTCCACCAACGCCTTCACATCAAACAAATCTACTTTTCCGGGAACAGCATTCCAGTTCTCAGCTTGCTTCATTCCGCTGAAAATAAGCATCAGATGTTTCTCTTCGTGATATTTTTCCAACGCATTATCCCCTGTCCGATCTTCTTTCAGCCGGTACACCTTTCCGAATTCATATAATTTCAGGTTACTGACTTTCCTGTTCAGGTTATAAGCTACCACTTCAAGGCCGCCAAAAAGAAGCGTTTGTCGCAGGACATTTAAGTCCTGACTTAACGGATTCAGCAAATAAACACTGTTTTTATCTTCAAAGATGCCTGACCTTTCGGCATATTCCGATTTTGTTAACGAGTTGTTCATTATCTCCGACAATCCTTGAGATGTCAGGTAATCAGAAATCATATTTTGCAATTTTTCCCTGTCAGGGCGCGCCCTTAACTGAACCGATGAATAAATTTTATCGCTGAATTCGATGTTGTTGTAGCCGTAAATCCGGATAATTTCCTCGATCACATCCACATCCCTGGTTACATCAGCTTTAAACGTGGGTATTAACAGCCTGAGGCCATCTGCAGTTTCTTCCACGACTTCCAATTCCAGATCAGTTAGTATGTCTTTGATCACCTGCCGGTCGATTTTTTTACCGATCAGTCTGTCCACATTTTTATATGCCAGATCGACAGGCCATTTCTCAATGGGGTCCGGATATACGTCTTTTATCTCAGATGAAATTGTCCCTCCGGCTACCTCTTTGATAAGGATTGCCGCTCTTTTTAAAGCATATTCCGTAATGTTGGGGTCGGCACCGCGTTCAAAACGGAACGAAGCATCTGTCTGCAGCATGTGCCTCTTAGATGTTTTACGAATATGTGTCGGATCGAAGTAAGCACTTTCGAGAAATATATCTTTTGTTTTTTCTGTTACCCCCGAAGTGGCTCCGCCAAACACACCGGCAATACACATTCCTTCTTTTTCGTTGCAGATCATCAAATCGTCGGAATGCAACTTACGTTCTTCTTCATCCAGTGTGATAAAAGGTGTGCTTTCGGGCAGTTTTTTTACAATTACTTTATTTCCTGCAATACCTGCGGCATCAAAAGCATGCAAGGGTTGTCCTGTTTCGTGCAGCACATAGTTTGTAATATCCACCACATTATTGATGGGGCGCAATCCCAGGGCATTCAATTTATTTTTCAGCCAGTCGGGCGACTCACTAACATGAACTCCTGATATGGTAACTCCCGTATAACGCGGACAGGCTTTGTTGTCTTCTACGATCACTTCAATGTCCAGATCGTGATTATCCACCTCAAAGCGTGCCACTGAAGGGATATTTAATTTATAGTCACGCGTGTTGTGCAATCTGTTCAGGGCAGCTACCAGGTCGCGGGCAGTTCCGATATGTGATGTAGCATCAGTACGGTTTGGTGTTAAACCTATCTCAAACACTACGTCTTCTTCCACTCTAAAATATTTTCTAGCTTCGGTTCCCACCTGCGCGTCATCATTCAGCACCATAATGCCGTCGTGCGATGTGCCCAGTCCCAGTTCGTCTTCGGCACAGATCATCCCTTCGGAAACTTCAC
>QMPO01000005.1 GCA_003648625.1 Bacteroidota bacterium | reverse complement strand
TATATTGTTCCTGTGCTTGGCTTGCTTTCATTATGTCTATGAACTCTTATCTTTTTCCCTCAAATGGGGCTGCAAAAGTAATACTCTTTTTTTATTCGACAAAACATTTTTATAAAATAATTTAAAATATTTTTTTACCCGGAGATGTCCTCTCTGTATATCAATATTTTAAATAAAAAATACTTCCGTTTTACTTGCTAAATTATGTAGCAGAGTTTCTCCATTTCGCTCACGCGAATCAAGATTTTATTAAAAATCTGAGCGTCTCTGTCTTTACTTTACGTATTTGAAATCTTTTCCGGGGTAATAAGCCGATGTGCCAAGAATTTCTTCAATTCTAAGCAATTGATTGTATTTTGCAATTCTGTCAGACCTGCTGGCAGAACCGGTTTTAATAAGGCCGGTATTTAAAGCTACAGCCAGATCAGCTATCGTTACATCTTCCGTTTCACCCGATCGGTGACTGATAACCGAAGTATATGCATTGCGCGTGGCCATACCCACAGCATCAATGGTTTCAGTTAATGTGCCAATTTGATTTACCTTAATAAGTATCGAATTGGCTACGCCCATATCAATTCCTTTTTTCAGCCTTTCCGTATTGGTTACAAAATTATCATCCCCAACAAGCTGAATATCTTCGCCCATTTTTTCCGTCATTAATTTCCATCCGTCCCAGTCATCTTCGGCCATTCCGTCTTCAATAGAAATAATCGGGTATTTTTTTCTCCATTTATCCCAATAATCAACCATTTCTGCCGGGGTCAGTTTATCACCTGTTGACCATTTCAAATGATACACGTTTTCCTTAGGAAGGTAATATTCTGAAGACGCAGGATCAAGAGCCAAATAAATATCTTTGCCGGGCTTATATCCGGCTTTTTCAATTGCCTGGAGAATTACTTTAATAGCTTCCTCATTTGATTTCAGGTTAGGTGCAAACCCTCCTTCATCGCCAACGTTTGTTGAATAACCTGCTTTTTTCAGTACAGCTTTCAGATTGTGGAACACTTCCGATCCCATTCTGATAGCTTGCGAAAAATTTTCGGCTCCAACAGGCATGATCATGAATTCCTGAAAGTCAATACTGTTATCGGCATGTGAACCTCCGTTTAGAATATTCATCATCGGGATAGGAAGAGTTTTGGCATTCACACCGCCTATGTATCTGAACAGATATTGATTTGTTTCCTGGGCTCCTGCATGCGCAACAGCTAAAGAAACTCCGAGAATAGCATTCGCTCCCAGATTAGCTTTATTGGGACTTCCGTCCAACTCGATCATTCGCATATCAATATCCACCTGATCGGTTACATAATATCCTCTTAACTCATCCGCTAAGACATTATTTACATTCTGAACAGCATTGAGTACTCCTTTGCCCATATAAGCGCTTTTATCTCCATCTCTCAATTCCACTGCTTCGTGCACTCCGGTCGAAGCTCCTGACGGAACAGCAGCACGACCAACAATCCCGGTATCTGTATAGACGTCTACTTCAATCGTAGGATTACCTCTTGAATCAAGTATTTGTCTTGCATAAATATTTGCTATCTGGCTCATAATAAACTATTTTTAAATTATTTAAAGTGGTGGCGAAAGTATCAATTTTATTCATTAAAACCAAAAAAGGACGAAGCTGCTGCCCGTCCTTTTAACATTTATTAAACAGTAAAAGATTATTTGTCTTTTACTTCGTCTTTTTTATCGTCGTTTTTTTTCTCTGCCTTAGGTTCTTTCTCAACTTCCTTCTTTACAACTTCCTCCTTCTCCTCTTTCTTCTCACCTTTCGGCTTTTCAACTTTCTCTTTTACTTTGGCTTCTTTTTTCTCTTCAGCTTTCTCTTCAACTTTTTTATCCTCAGTTTTCACTTCAGGCTCTTTCTCTTCTTTCTTATCTTCCACGACCTCCTCTTTGACTTCCTCAACGGGTTTTTCTTCAGCAACATCTTCCTGTGCTTCTTTCACCTGATCGGTGGCAGGAGTGGTTGCCTCATCCGTAGTTTTTTTCTTTGAACCGCGACGGCGCCTTGTTGATTTTGCTTTTTTAGATGCTTTTTCTTCTAACATCAATTCATTAAAGTCAACCAATTCGATCATGGCCATTTCGGCATTATCGCCAGAACGCGCACCCAATTTAATAATACGGGTATAGCCCCCGGGTCTGTCAGCCACTTTCGAAGAAATTTCACGAAACAGTTCGGTTACAGCAAATTTATCCTGAAGGTAGCTGAACACTACCCTGCGTGAATGTGTTGTGTCTTCTTTCGATTTTGTAATTATCGGCTCAACATATTTTTTAAGTGCTTTAGCCTTAGCCACAGTTGTGGTAATGCGTTTATGCAAAATCAGGGAAGTTGCCATATTCGACAGCATGGCTTTTCGGTGCGTATTAGTCCTTCCCAGATGATTAAAGCTTTTTCTGTGTCTCATCTCTCTTAATCCTTATCTAATTTATATTTAGCTGTATTCATGCCGAATTCCAGACCTTTTGTATCGACTAACTGATCCAGTTCGGCTAACGACTTTTTACCAAAGTTTCTGAATTTCAACAAATCATTTCTATTGTAGGCAACTAATTCACCTAATGTTTCTACATCAGCAGCTTTTAAACAATTCAATGCCCTTACCGACAGATCGAGATCAATCAATTTGGTTTTCAGAAGCTGACGTACGTGTAAGGTATTTTCATCGAACTCTTCGGTTACTGATCTTTCCTCTGTTTCAAGGGTAATCTTCTCATCCGAGAAAAGCATGAAATGATGGATCAGTATTTTAGCTGCTTCCTGCAGTGCATCTTTTGGATGAATGGAACCATCTGTAATAAGATCAATAATCAGTTTTTCGTAGTCGGTTTTTTGTTCTACCCTATAATTCTCAATGAAATATTTTACATTCTTGATAGGTGTATGGATCGAATCAATTGCAACGGTTCCTACCAATGCATTCGGATCTTTATTTTCTTCAGCAGAAACATATCCTCTTCCTTTATTGATCGTCAGTTCCATACTTAATTTTACGGAAGGATCCAGATTACAGATCACTTCTTCCGGGTTGAGCACCTGGAAAACGGACAGGAATTTATTGATATCGCCGGCTTTAAACACATCCTGATCGCCAATAACGATGTTCACTTTTTCGCTGTCTTCGTTCTGGATTTGTTGTTTAAATCTGATCTTTTTAAGATTTAAAACGATTTCCGTAACATCTTCAACAACGCCTTCGATGGTTGAGAATTCATGAACTACGCCATCAATTCGCACATTGGTAATAGCAAAACCTTCGAGTGAAGAAAGAAGTATTCTCCGCAGGGCATTGCCAATGGTCATCCCAAAACCAGGCTCCAGAGGTCGAAATTCGAAGATACCGTGAAAATCACTGGCTTCATTCATTATAACCTTATCGGGCTTTTGAAATGCTAATATTGCCATAATATATTTTTACTTAGTGTATAATTCTAATTACTCTTACTTCGAATACAACTCAACAATAAGTTGTTCGTTAATATTTTCAGGAATTTCTTCCCGTGGCGGATAGTTTAAGAATTTTCCCAGCATTTTCTCTTCGTCCCACTCCAGCCAGGAATAGGTTTTTCTGTTTGAACTCAAAGAGTCATTGATTGCTAGCAGACTTTTTGATCTTTCGCGAACACCTACGATGTCACCTTCTTTTAAAGTATATGACGGAATGTTGACGATGCTGCCATTAACCGTAATATGACGGTGCGACACCAACTGCCGTGCTCCCGATCTTGTTGGAGAAATTCCCAGGCGATACACTACATTGTCGAGACGTGCTTCAATCAGCTTCAACAGGTTTTCTCCGGTAATACCTTTTTTCCGGGAAGCTTTTTTAAATACATTACGGAATTGTCTTTCCAGCATTCCATAGGTGTATTTTGCTTTTTGTTTTTCCTGCAACTGAATTCCGTATTCCGACTGCTTTCTCCTTCTTTTATTCGTTCCGTGTTGTCCGGGTGGATAATTCTTTTTTTCGAAATATTTATCAGGTCCGAAGATCGGATCATTAAATTTCCTTGCTATTTTCGATTTTGGGCCAATATATCTTGCCATAGTTTTTAATATTTCCTGTTAACTAATCAGTTCTTAATTAGACTCTTCTTCTTTTTGGAGGACGACATCCATTGTGTGGCAACGGTGTTACATCTACAATCTCCAGAACTTCGATTCCGGAAGAATGAATGGTTCTGATAGCCGATTCTCTTCCGGACCCAGGACCTTTAACATACACCTTGACTTTGCGTAATCCGAGATCGTAAGCAACTTTAGCACAATCTTCGGCAGCCATCTGGGCTGCGTAAGGTGTATTCTTCTTCGAACCTCTGAATCCCATCTTTCCTGATGAAGACCACGAGATAACCTCTCCTGCATCATTGGTCAGGGAGATAATAATATTGTTGAAAGAGGCTTTAATATATGCTCTTCCGATCGGGTCGATTTTAACGACTCTCTTCTTTGTACTTCTTGTTCTTTTTGCCATAGTTTAAATCTGTTTCTTAACTATCAGAATCTATCTATTTAGTAGCTTTCTTTTTATTTGCAACGGTTTTCTTACGTCCCTTACGCGTACGGGCATTATTTTTCGTTTGCTGACCCCTAACAGGTAAGCCAATACGGTGCCTGATGCCTCTGTACGTACCAATGTCCATCAACCGTTTGATGTTCATTTGAGTTTCTGAACGCAGTTCTCCTTCCACTTTGTAATTGTCTCCAATCACTGTACGGATCCGATTTTGCTCATCGTCTGTCCAGTCCTCAACTTTCTTATTCCAGTCAATTTCTGCTTCAGTTAGAATTTTTTGCGCATTGCTTCTACCGATACCATAGATGTAGGTTAAAGCAATCTCGCCTCTTTTATTATTAGGAATATCTACTCCAGCAATTCTAGCCATAATTACTCTGTTTTTTTATTTTTTCCAATTAAGAATTATCCCTGACGTTGTTTGAACTTAGGGTTCTTCTTATTAATAATATACAATCTTCCTTTCCGACGTACCAATTTGTCTTCGGGACTTCTTTTTTTTATTGCTGCTCTAATTTTCATTTCTTCAAATTATTTATATCTGAATGTAATTCTTCCTTTTGTCAGATCATAAGGAGACATTTCAAGCTTCACACGGTCGCCAGGTAAAATCTTAATGTAATGCATTCTCATTTTACCAGAGATATGTGCAGTTATAACGTGTCCGTTCTCAAGTTCAACACGAAACATGGCGTTACCCAATGATTCTATAACTGTACCGTCTTGTTCTATTGACTGTTGTTTTGCCATATCAGTCTACTTATTATTTAATACTTGTTCAATATATTCAAATGTTGATAATATATCCGCTTTTCCGTTTCTCACCGCTACATCATGCTCAAAATGTGCTGAAGGTTTGCCGTCTGTCGTTCTGATGGTCCAGCCATCTTTATCCTGTACTACTTCCTTCTTCCCCAGATTCACCATTGGTTCGATGGCGAGGCACATACCTTCCTTTAATTTGATCCCCGATCCTCTTCTTCCATAGTTAGGCACTTCCGGGCTTTCGTGTAAATTTCTTCCCACTCCGTGTCCTACCAGTTCTCTCACTACCGAGTAGCCAAAGTTTTCCACATATTTCTGAACGGCATGCCCAATATCACCTACTCTCTTCCCCGCAATTGCCTGTTCGATGGCCAGGTACAACGACTCTTTTGTCCTTTGTAACAGCTCCAGAACTTCTGGTTGTACATCGCCAACGGCAAATGTGTAAGCCGAATCGCCATAAAAGCCATTCATAATAGTGCCACAATCAACCGAAACGATATCTCCGTCTTTTAATTCGCGGTCGCCAGGTATGCCGTGCACTACCTCATCATTAACCGAAATGCATAAGGTGGCAGGAAATCCGCCGTAACCTTTAAACCCCGGAACGGCTCCATGGTCGCGAATAAAATCCTCGGCCACTTTGTCCAGATCCTTAGTTTTAACACCTGGTTTAATCAGCCTGGCAACTTCGGCTAATGTTTTTCCAACAAGTAAAGAACTCTGTCTTTGAATTTCTATTTCTTCGTCTGTTTTTAAATAGATCATCCGAATGAATAGAAATTTACATACCGAAAGAAGACCTTCCTTTGATACGACCGGATTTTGTCAATCCATCGTAATGTCTCATCAGCAGGTAACTTTCAATTTGTTGTAATGTATCAAGAACCACACCTACCAAAATCAATAGTGATGTTCCTCCATAGAATCCGGCAAATCCGCTGTTTACGCCTGCAATCATTGCAAATGCCGGCATAATAGCAACAATACCCAAAAATATGGAACCCGGAAGAGTAATCCTTGAAAGTATATTATCTAAATATTCAGCAGTTTTCTTACCTGGTTTTACACCGGGAATAAATCCGCCGTTTTTCTTTAAATCGTCAGCCATCTGATTTGGATTAATCGTGATAGCCGTATAAAAATAAGTAAACAGGATGATCATGATAAAAAAGGTAAAGTTGTACCAGAATCCTGTATAATCAGCAAATGCAGCAGCGAACCCGGAAAGGCTCTCAGAATTTGCGAAACCAACCAAAGTTATAGGCAGAAACATGATCGCCTGGGCAAAGATGATCGGCATTACACCAGCTGAATTTACTTTAAGCGGCAGATATTGACGCACTCCACCGTACTGTTTGTTTCCAACAATTCTTTTCGCATATTGCACAGGCACCCTTCGCACTCCCTGTACCAGTAAAATAGTAAACAAGACCACCAATACCAGTATGACAATTTCTATGAGGAAATATACCAAACCACCGCCGGTAGCTTCCATTTTAGAGGCAAACTCTTGTACAAGCGACATCGGAAGTCGTGCAATAATACCAATCATAATGATGAGCGAGATACCGTTGCCAATTCCTTTATCGGTTATCTTTTCTCCCAACCACATGATAAATAGTGTTCCGGATATCAGAATGATTGTTGACGAAAACCAAAAGTAGACAGGTGGCGATGTAACCGCAGCGCTAAACGGGGTGATCGCCTGTGAAGGCAATTGAGAAACCACATTTGCCAGATAAGCCGGTGACTGAAGGGCAACGATGATAACCGTTAAATAACGGGTGATCTGGTTTATTTTTCTACGTCCGCTTTCCGCTTCACGCTGTAATCTTTGAAAATACGGGAGTGTCATGACCAGCAATTGTATTACAATAGATGCCGAAATATAAGGCATGATCCCCAATGCAAAGATTGATGCGTTGGAGAACGCTCCTCCTGAAAACATATTGAGCAAACCCATTAAACCGGAGCTACCTTGTTGCTTTAAATTGGCTAGCATGCTCGGGTCAACTCCTGGCAAGACCACATAGGACCCTAAGCGGTAGATCAAAATAATACCCAGTGTATAAAGGATCCGGTTTCTGAGCTCCTCTATCTTATATATATTCCTTATGGTTTCGATCAACTTTTTCATTCAATCTAAATTTTTATGGCTTTGCCGCCTTGTGCTTCAATTGCTTCCTGTGCTG
This sequence comes from Bacteroidota bacterium, assembly GCA_003648625.1. GTDB lineage: Bacteria > Bacteroidota > Bacteroidia > Bacteroidales > F082 > UBA4459. Next base: position 24,338 of record QMPO01000005.1, on the reverse strand, counting down.
ATTTTGTAAATGCATGTGCTGTAACTTCGAGTTTTGCTTTCAACTCACCATGACCTAAAATTTTAATCAGGTCTTTCTTTTTAGCCAGTCCGTTTTCAACCAACACTTCAACGTTGACAGCTTTCAGCTTTTTATCGTCGACCAGTTTCTGGAGCGAGCTGATATTTACGCCTTTATACTCAACGCGGTTAATATTTTTGAAACCAAACTTCGGCACACGACGATACAACGGCATCTGGCCTCCTTCGAAACCGATTTTACGTTTATAACCGGACCTTGACTGAGCCCCTTTATGTCCTTTTGTGGATGTACCACCCCGTCCGGAGCCTTCACCGCGACCGATTCTCTTTTTATTCTTTACCGAACCTTCAGCTGGTTTTAGATTGCTTAAATCCATTTTCTTCAATTATTTAATTTCTTCAACCTTCAATAAATGCTTTACTTTTTCAATCATACCCAGAATCTGAGGAGTTGCCTCATGTTCTTTAGGCTGATGAAGTTTCTTCAGACCAAGTGCCACTAGCGTTCGCTTTTGACGTTTCGGCCGGTTAATTTCGCTTTTTATCTGCGTTATTCTTACTTTCTTCATGTTCCAACTCTATTATCCGTTAAATACAGTGTCTAAGTCAACGCCGCGCACTTGTGCCACCGTATACGGGTCGCGCATAAGCGACAGTGCATTGATAGTAGCTTTCACAACAGAGTGCGGGTTTGATGATCCCTTGGACTTCGCAAGCACATTCTTAACTCCAACGCTTTCCAATACAGCGCGCATAGCACCACCGGCAATTACACCTGTACCCGGAGCTGCTGGCTGAATATATACCTGGGCGCCACTATATTTTCCCGTTTGTTCGTGTGGCAAAGTTCCTTTGAGTACGGGCACTTTAATTAAATGCTTCTTAGCGTCGTCAATTCCTTTGGCAATAGCGGCTGTAACCTCTTTTGCTTTTCCAAGGCCGTATCCTACAACACCGTTCTCATTACCCACAACCACAATGGCTGAAAAGCTAAAAGTACGCCCACCTTTGGTAACTTTTGTCACTCTTTGTATGCTTACCAGTCGGTCTTTAAATTCGATCTCACTGGATTTTACACGTTTTACGTTTGCGTCTGACATATCAATTAAAATTTAAGTCCACCTTCTCTGGCAGCTTCAGCTAGTGACTTTATCCTGCCATGATATAAATAACCATTTCTATCGAAAACAACTTCAGTAACACCTGCTGCTTTTGCTTTTTCAGCAATGAGGTTACCTACTTTTTTTGCCTGTTCGGTTTTATTCACTTTGCTATCATCCATAGCTTTGTCGCGTGAAGATGCCGATGCAATTGTTTTTCCACTTAAGTCGTCAACCAACTGAACATAAATCTGTTTATTACTTCTAAAAACAGTCATTCTTGGTCTTTCAGGGGTGCCGGATATAGTTTTTCTGATCCGTTGTTTGATCCTGATGCGACTATATGCTTTTTTATTCTTTATTCCCATTTTTCCGGGTTTTACTATTATCTTTTAAAATTAGCTGTAACGTATTACTTTTCTATCGCAGATTTACCGGCTTTCTTCCTCAGTTCTTCTCCCTGGTATTTAACACCTTTTCCTTTGTAAGGTTCAGGCGGACGCTGGGACCGTATTTTTGCGGCTACCTGCCCGATCAGTTGTTTATCAAAGGACTTCAGTTTAATAATCGGATTTTTACCTCTTTCCGATACAGTTTCAACACTGACCTCCGGGGGTAATTCCATAAAAATATGGTGCGAATGGCCCAAAGCCAAATCGAGAAGCTGTCCTTTAGCTTCGGCCCTGTAACCTACACCTACAAGTTCAAGTACGATCTCAATACCTTCAGAAACTCCATGAACCATATTGTTTATTAATGATCTGTACAAACCATGTTTCGATTTATGATCTTTACTTTCGGTAGCCCTCTTCAGGGTTATTGTGCCGTCTTCAACTTTTACTTCAATTCCCGGATCAACTAATTGTTCCAGTTCTCCAAGTTTACCTTTTACCTTTACCAGGTTGGTATCAGAAACGCTGATCTCCACTCCGTCAGGTAATGTTATTGGTAATTTTCCTATTCGTGACATTTGTTTATCTCCTCTTTAACTTACATAACAAATTACTTCGCCGCCAACGTTCATCTTTCTGGCTTCTTTATCGGTGATCACACCGTGTGAAGTAGAAAGTACGGCTATTCCCAGGCCATTCATTACACGTGGTAATTCATCGGCGCCTACATATTTACGAAGACCCGGTGTTGATACCCTTTGTAGCTTATTGATAGCCGGCATTTTTGTTACCGGATGGTATTTCAAAGCAATCTTTATAGTACCCTGAACATCGCTGTCCTCGAATTTATAATTCAAAATATATCCCTTTTCAAAAAGGATTTTTGTAATATTCTTTTTCAAATTTGAAGCAGGAATTTCCACCATCCGGTGTTTTGCTGCTACAGCATTCCTGATTCTGGTCAAATAGTCTGCAATTGGATCCGTATTCATCTGATTAATCTTTTTTTATTATCAATTACCAACTGGCTTTTTTAATTCCGGGTATTAACCCTTTCAATGCCATTTCACGGAAATTAATACGTGAAATACCGAATTGTCTCATATAACCTTTAGGCCTTCCTGAAAGTTGGCAACGGTTATGTAAACGAACCGGCGAGGCATTACGGGGCAGCTTTTGCAAACCTTCGTAGTCACCTGCAGCTTTTAATTCAGCACGCTTTGCCGCATATTTTTCAACCATTTTTTGTCTTTTACGCTCACGCGCTTTCATTGACTCTTTTGCCATGAGTTATTATTTTTTCTGATTTTTAAATGGTAATCCGAATTCTTTTAATAAAGCAAATGCTTCCTGATCGGTTTTGGCAGAGGTAACAATAGTGATGTCCATACCGTTGATCATAGTTACTTTATCAATATCAATTTCGGGGTAAATCAACTGTTCGGTAACACCGAATGTATAATTTCCACGTCCGTCAAACCCTTTATCATTGATTCCTCTAAAGTCGCGCACACGTGGTAATGAAATCGACACCATCCGATCGAGGAATTCGTACATTTTCTCTCCGCGCAGCGTTACCCGAACTCCAATGGGGTTTCCTTTTCTTAACTTAAAGTTAGAAACGTCACGTTTCGAGATTGTAGGAACTGCTTTTTGTCCGGTAACAGCCGTCATCTCGGCTATACCAATATCAATAAGTTTTTTATCGGTTAGCGCAGCACCAATTCCTTGGTTCAGTGCAATTTTAACCAATTTCGGAACCTGCATGACAGTTTTATAATTAAACTCTTTCATCAAAGCAGGCACGATCTCTTCGTAGTATTTTGTTCTTAATCTAGGCTGCATCTTTTCCATTACTTAATTACCTCCCCTGATTTATTAGAAATACGAACTGATTTTCCTGTTTTCTCATCCTTTTTTCTGCCAATCCTTGTCGGTTTACCTGACTTATCCATAACCATCAGGTTAGAGATATGCACAGATGCTTCCTGCTTTACAATACCGCCTTTAGGATTATCGGCATTTGGCCTGGTATGTTTTGAGATCATGTTCACACCCTCGACAATAGCTCTCTGCTTTTCTTTGTCAACATTGAGTACACGACCTGACTGCCCTTTGTTATTACCGGCAATCACCATAACATTATCACCTTTTTTTACATGTAACTTAGCCATAACTAACTACTTTCTATATTAAAGCACCTCCGGTGCCAGTGATACAATTTTCATATACTGTTTTTCACGAAGTTCTCTGGCAACAGGTCCGAAAATACGGGTTCCCACCATTTCGCCTGCGGTATTCAGTAAAACAACCGCATTATCATCGAAACGGATATAGGATCCATCCTGTCTGCGCACTTCTTTTCTCGTTCTTACTACAACTGCTTTTGTAACCGAACCTTTTTTGATATTACCGGAAGGCAAGGCGCTTTTAATGGTAACCACTATCTGGTCGCCCAAGCTGGCATAACGTCTTCCGGTTCCGCCAAGCACTCTGATACAGAGCACCTCTTTGGCTCCGCTGTTATCAGCAACTGCAAGTCTTGATTCTTGTTGTATCATGATTATTTAGCTCTTTCAATTATTTCAACTAACCTCCAATTTTTATTCTTGCTCAACGGTCTTGTTTCCATAATGCGCACCGTATCGCCGATGTTACATTCATTATTTTCATCGTGAGCAATGAATTTTCTGGACTTTTTAACGTACTTCCCGTAAATAGGATGTTTAAACTGACGTTCAATCTGAACAACAATTGATTTGTCCATTTTATTACTTACAACCAAACCGGTTCTTTCTTTTCTAAGGTTTCTCTTTTCCATTACTATGATTCCTTATTATTGCTTTCCTCAATTTCTCTTCTGCGCAGCTCCGTATTTAAACGAGCTATTGTTTTTTTATTCTCAGTTATCTGATGAGGGTTTTCCAGTGGTGAAACAGCATGATTGATCCTGAGCCTGGTCAGATGTTTTTTTTCTTCATCAAGCCTGTCGATAAGATCAGCTGTACTTAATTCTCTAATTACTTCCTGTTTCATCTTTTATTATTTATCTTCAGTGTAATCTCTTCTGACAACAAACCTTGTGGTTACGGGCAATTTCTGAGCAGCCAGCCTCAACGCTTCTTTGGCAACATCCAAAGGAACACCTTCAGCTTCGAACATGATTCTGCCCGGAGTAACACGTGCTACATAATATTCGGGAGCACCTTTACCTTTACCCATACGTACCTCTGCAGGTTTTTTTGTAACCGGTTTGTCGGGAAAAATACGGATCCAGATTTGTCCTTCACGTTTCATATAACGTGTCACGGCCTGACGTGCAGCTTCAATCTGACGACCTGTAATCCATCCTTCCTGCAATGTTTTAATTCCGAACGATCCAAAGGCTAACTGATGACCACGTTGTGCGTTGCCTTTCATCCGGCCTTTTTGCTGCTTTCTATATTTCTGTTTTTTCGGTTGTAACATGCTACATTCAAGTTAAAAATTTACACTCATTAATTTTTTATCCTCTTCTTCTTTGTCTTCCTTTTGGAGCAGCAGGCCTTTGTTGTTTTCCACCACCGATGGTTGTAGAAACAATTTCCGGTTTTCCGTAAACTTCTCCTTTAAAAATCCATACTTTGATACCAATACGTCCGTACGTAGTATGCGCTTCTACGAGCGCATAATCGATATCGGCACGCAGGGTATGCAATGGGATACGACCTTCTTTATACTGTTCGGTACGCGCCATTTCGGCACCGCCAAGTCTTCCGGATATCAGCACTTTAATACCTTCAGCTCCCAACCGCATACTTGATGCAATGGATGTTTTGATCGCACGGCGGAACGACACACGTCCTTCAATTTGCCTGGCAATATTAATTGCTACAATATGCGCATCCAGTTCGGGTCTTCTTATTTCCGAAATATTGATTTGAACTTCTTTACCGGTCAGTTTCTTTAATTCCTCTTTCAGTTTGTCTACTTCCTGGCCACCTTTACCAATGATAATTCCGGGCCGTGCAGTATTGATAGTAACTGTTACCAGTTTTAACGTGCGCTCAATGCTGATGCGGGAAACACCGGCTTTGGCAAGACGAGCATTCAGGTATTTCCTGATCTTGTCATCTTCAACAAGTTTTTTGGAAAAATCTTTTCCGCCATACCAGTATGAATCCCAGCCCTTGATAATTCCTAATCTAAGCCCTATTGGATTTGTTTTTTGTCCCATTATACTAGATCTATCTTTAAAATTATTTGCTTTCTGTGGTTTCTGTTTCCACCTTATTTTCAGCTGCCTGGTTATCAAGTCTGTTTCCAAGAATCAATGTTACATGATTTGATCTTTTCCTGATCCTGTGTGCTCTTCCCTGCGGTGCAGGCTGAATTCTTTTCAGCATTCTACCCGAATCAACCTTAATTTCTTTAATATAAAGCTGATTGTCTTCAATACGCGCACCTTCGTTTTTCACTTCCCAGTTAGCGATGGCTGACCGTAATAATTTATATAATTTCTTTGCTGCTTCTTTTGGTGTAAATTGTAAAACGCCTAAGGCCTGTTCTACATCCATTCCGCGAACCAAATCAGCAACCAGCCTCATTTTACGAGGTGACGTAGGCACATTGCGCAGACGAGCGATGTATAATGTTTTCCGCTCTTCTTTTCTCTGCTCGGCACGTATATGTTTTCTTGATCCCATTGTTACAGTGCTTTTTAAATTCCTTTATTCTTTTTTCCACCATGCCCTCTGAACAAACGTGTTGGGGCAAATTCTCCGAGTTTATGTCCAACCATATTTTCAGTAATATATACCGGAATAAATTTATTTCCGTTATGAACTGCAATGGTTTGACCGACAAAGTCAGGAGAGATCATAGATGCTCTCGACCATGTTTTTATTACTGATTTCTTGCCAGACTCAACATTAGTCAACACCTTTTTTTCTAATTTGATGTCAATGTATGGTCCTTTTTTTAACGAACGGCTCATATTAATTCTCTATTTACGTTCTATAATTATTTCTTTCTTCTTTCGATGATGTACTTGCTCGAAGCTTTTTTCTTGGAACGGGTTCTGTAACCTTTTGCAGGTAACCCTTTCCTTGAACGCGGATGTCCGCCAGAGGCTCTACCTTCGCCACCACCCATTGGGTGATCTACCGGGTTCATAGCAACGCCACGAACTCGCGGACGACGTCCTAACCAACGGCTTCTACCGGCTTTACCCGATTTTTCCAAACCATGGTCAACGTTCGATACCATACCAATGGTAGCTTTACAAGTTTGCAGTATCATGCGTGTTTCACCTGAAGGAAGCTTAATGATGGCAAACTTACCATCGCGTGTCATCAGCTGAGCATACGAGCCGGCACTTCTTGCCATTTTAGCTCCCTGACCCGGACGCAACTCAATGTTATGAATGATGGTACCAAAAGGTATCTCACTCAAATACATTGCATTTCCCAGCTCCGGAGCTACTCCTTTTCCGGCATTGATCTCCTGGCCAACTTTCAGGCCATGAGGTGCCACGATGTACCTCTTTTCGCCATCAACGTAATTAACCAATGCAATACGTGCTGTACGGTTTGGATCATACTCGATCGTTTTAACGATACCGGGAACTCCTTCCTTGTCGCGTTTAAAATCGATCAGACGATACTTTTTCTTATGCCCGCCGCCAATGTTGCGCACGGTCATTCTTCCTTCGTTGTTTCTTCCACCAGAACTTTTCTTACCTACTACCAAACTCTTTTCAGGTTTTGCAGCTGTTATATCATCAAACGCGCTAATTAGCTTAAAGCGTTGACCTGGTGTTGTCGGTTTATATTTTTTCAGAGCCATTTCTTCTAAATGTTGCTAAAAAAATCAATTGTTTCTCCTTCGGCCAATGTAACAATGGCTTTTTTGAAGGCTTTTGTTTTACCGGCAATCACGCCTGATTTTGTGAAACGTGATCTCCTTTTCCCTGAATAATTCATAGTGTTTACAGAAAGCACCTGCACATCGTAAAGTTCTTCAACTTCGTCTTTGATTTGCAGTTTATTGGCTAATTTATCAACGATAAATCCATACTGATTCAGCTTTTCACCTTTATCAGTCATTTTTTCCGTAATCACCGGTTTTAATATTACACCCATCTTCTTCCGTTTTATTTGTTAGAAAACATGGATTCTACTGTCTTCAATGAGCTTTCAACAAACACAAGTTTATTTGCGTTTAAGATCTCATAAGTATTCAACGACTCGGGCCGTACAACTTTAGCTCTGGGAACATTACGTGCCGAGAGTAATATATTGTTGTCAGACTCGTTGATTACCAACAATGTTTTCTTGTCTTTTATATTTAAATTTTCAAGAATCTCAAGATATTTCTTTGTTTTCGGAGCTTCCATTGTGAAATCTTCGATAACAATAATACCTTTATCTTTTGCTTTATAAGTAAGTGCTGAAATTCGGGCAAGACGTTTTACTTTCTTGTTCAGTTTAAACCTATAGTCGCGCGGATGCGGGCCAAAAGCACGGCCACCACCACGAAAGAGAGGATTTTTAATGCTTCCGGCACGTGCTGTACCAGTTCCTTTCTGACGTTTAATTTTACGCGTACTACCCATAACATCACTTCTCTCCTTGGAATCGTGTGTTCCCTGACGAGTATTTGCCAGATACTGTTTTGCATCCAGATAAATAGCGTGGTCGTTGGGCTCAACTCCAAAGATGGATTTATCCAGCTTTACCTTTTTACCGGTAGCTTCTCCACTGATCTTATGAACTACTAACTCCATCTTTCAATTATTACAAGTGAATTATTTGGACCGGGTACCGATCCTTTTACAACAATCAAATTCTTTTCAGGAATGATTTTCATTACCTGCAGGTTGATCATTTTCACACGATCGCCACCCATTCTTCCTGCCATACGCATCCCTTTGAATACTCTTGAAGGATATGACGAAGCACCAATCGAACCAGGAGCTCTCATTCTGTTATGCTGTCCGTGCGTAGCATCATTAACACCACGGAAACCGTGACGTTTTACGACACCCTGGAATCCTTTTCCCTTTGAAGTACCAACTACATCAATGTATTCGCCTTCGACAAATACATCTACTGTAAGCACATCGCCATATTCTTTTTTCTCTTCGAATCTGGTAAACTCCGCAACAAATTTTTTCGGGGTCGTTTTTGCCTTGGCAAAGTGACCTTTCAAAGCTTTTGTTGTGTGCTTTTCTTTCTTGTCTTCAAAAGCAAGCTGAATAGCTTCGTAACCATCATTTTCCTTTGTACGGATCTGGGTTACCACGCATGGCCCAGCTTCAATTACAGTACACGGAATGTTTTTACCATTCGCATCGTAAATGCTGGTCATACCTATTTTCTTACCTAATAATCCTGACATCTCTTTATCTTTTATCCGTTCTGAATTGTTAAACTTTTATCTCAACTTCAACGCCACTGGGTAACTCCAGTTTCATTAAAGAATCAATAGTTTTAGAGGATGAATTATACACATCCATCAATCTCTTAAATGTGTTCAGTTCAAACTGCTCCCTTGACTTTTTGTTAACAAAAGTTGAACGGTTAACAGTGAATACCTTTTTATGAGTTGGTAAAGGGATAGGTCCGCTTACAACAGCGCCTGTTTGCTTTACCGCTTTTACAATCTTCTCGGCTGATTTATCAACCAAATTGTGATCGTAAGATTTAAGCTTAATTCTAATTCTTTGGCTCACTTTTATAACGTTTTTTAACTAATTATTCCTTTAACTTTATTAATGATCTCTTCGGTAACAGATTTTGGAACAGGCTCGTATTGGTAAAATTCCAATGTTGAGTTTGCTCTTCCTGAAGTTAATGACCTCAGCGTGGTAACATAGCCGAACATTTCCGATAACGGAACCTTTGCCTGAACAACCTGGGCACCAACTTTTGCCATCACATTCTCCACAATAGCCCTCCTTTTATTCAGATCGCCCGTAACATCGCCAACATATTCATCAGGAGTGACTATCTCCAGTTTCATAACCGGTTCCAGCAGAACTGATTTCACTTTTCGGGCCGCATTCTTAAACCCGACTTTTGCCGCCAGTTCAAACGATAACTGATCGGAATCCACCGGGTGGAATGATCCGTCGAACAGTCTGATTTTCATACTGTCAACAGGATATCCTGCAAGTATGCCATTTTGCATGGCTGCTTTAAATCCTTTTTTCACCGATGGGATAAATTCTTTCGGAATATTTCCGCCCCTGACCTGGTCAATAAACTGTAATCCTTCTTCACCTTTGTCAACAGGTCCGATCTCAAACTGGATGTCGGCAAATTTACCCCTGCCACCGGTTTGTTTCTTATATACTTCCCTGTGTTCGCCCGAACCTACAATACGTTCTTTATAAGAAACCTGAGGCTGGCCGACATTGCATCCAACATTAAATTCGCGTTTCATCCTGTCGATAAGAATATCGAGATGTAACTCACCCATACCGGAAATAATTGTCTGACCTGAGTCTTCATCACTCCTTACTTTGAACGTAGGATCTTCCTCCGACAATTTTGCCAGTGCAGATGACATTTTATCCATGTCTTTCTGCGTCTTCGGCTCTATCGCAATACTGATCACCGGATCAGGGAACGTCATGGACTCAAGTATAATCTGATGTTTCTCATCACATAGAGTGTCGCCTGTACGGATGGTTTTAAAACCAACAGCAGCACCAATATCACCCGCTTCTATTTTCTCCATCGGCTCCTGCTTGTTAGCATGCATCTGCATGATGCGGCTAATTCTTTCTTTCTTTCCGGTAGATACATTGTAAACATACGAACCGGCTTTCAGCGTACCTGAATAGACTCTGAAGAATACCAGGCGTCCGATAAATGGATCGGTAGCAATTTTAAATGCCAGAGCGCTGAAATGATCATCAGGGTCTGCATGACGAACGACATCCTGTCCCGATTTCGGATTAACACCGGTTACCGGTGGAACATCCAGCGGGCTTGGAAGAAATTCGATAATGGCATTCAGCAGCATCTGAACTCCTTTGTTCTTGAAAGCAGAACCACACATAACAGGTGTTATTTCCATTGCCAGTGTAGCTTTTCTGATCGCCTCGATCATTTCTACTTCCGTGATGGAGTGCGGGTCGTCCATAAATTTCTCCAGCAGTTCATCACTTTCTTCAGCCACTCCTTCAATCAATTTCATCCGGTAGGTATATACCAGTTCTTCCAGATCTTCAGGTATAGGTATCTCTGTAATGGTCAATCCTTTGTCCGTATCATCCCAAACAAAAGCTTTGTCTTTAACCAGATCAACAACTCCGAGAAAATCTTCTTCGGCTCCTATGGGAATTTGAATAGGCACCGGATTAGCACCTAATCTTTCTTTTATCTGATCGATCACTCCAAAAAAGTCGGCACCAGCCCTGTCCATCTTATTGACAAAGCTTATGCGCGGTACGTTATATTTATCGGCTTGTCTCCAAACGGTTTCCGACTGAGGCTCCACACCGCCGACAGCGCAGAATAATGCGACAGCTCCATCGAGTATACGTAATGAACGTTCCACTTCGACAGTAAAGTCAACGTGCCCCGGAGTATCGATAATATTTATCTTATGTTTTTTATTGAACAGGTCCCAGTAAACAGTTGTAGCAGCTGAAGTAATGGTAATGCCGCGCTCCTGTTCCTGAACCATCCAGTCCATGGTAGCAGCTCCTTCGTGTACTTCTCCAATTTTATAGTTCTTCCCGGTGTAATACAGGATACGCTCAGTGACGGTGGTTTTACCCGCGTCAATATGAGCCATAATCCCGATGTTACGGGTAAGACCTAACTTATTGGATATATTTAATTGAACTGCCATTTATTTTTTTCAAACTGTTGTATTAAAACCTAAAATGGGAGAATGCCTTGTTCGCTTCTGCCATTCTGTGCGTATCTTCTTTCTTTTTGTAAGCAGCACCTTCGTCTTTATAGGCGGCAAGAATCTCTCCTGCCAGCTTTTGTCCCATTGTCTTTTCATGACGTTTACGGGAGAAGCCGATCAGGTTTTTCATGCCAATAGACTGTTTACGGGTTGCCGGAATTTCAGCAGGAATCTGAAATGTTGCCCCACCTATTCTGCGGCTTCTAACCTCTACAGCCGGTGTAACATTGGCAAGAGCTTTCTTCCACACTTCGATCGGATCTTCACTGGTTTTTGCCGCTACAATTTCCATTGCTTCATAAAAAATTCTGTAAGCAACGCTTTTCTTCCCTTGCAACATAATATTGTTCACAAACTTCGTTACCAAAACATCATTGAATTTTGGATCGGGAAGAATGATTCGTTTTTTCGGTTTTGCTTTTCTCATTATATATAAAGCTTATATTTTTTTAACCAATATTATTTTTTCTTAGGTCTCTTTGTTCCGTATTTCGACCTGCGCTGAGTACGTCCTTCAACACCTGAAGTATCCAAAGCTCCACGGATGATATGGTACCTTACACCCGGTAAATCTTTAACACGTCCACCACGGATCATCACAATGGAGTGTTCCTGCAGGTTGTGTCCTTCACCCGGAATGTAGGCATTCACCTCTTTTCCGTTGGTAAGCCTTACCCTGGCTACCTTACGCATAGCCGAATTAGGTTTTTTAGGCGTGGTTGTATAAACCCTTACACATACACCGCGACGTTGCGGACATGCATCAAGCGCTTTCGACTTGCTTTGATCAACAAGCTTCTTGCGACCTTTTCTTACTAACTGCTGTATAGTTGGCATATTAAATTTATTAAAACTTAATTCCTGTTTTTTTGCTGTAAATTCGGGAAATCTGACAAGGGAAGGATACTTTTTTCAAGCAAACGACGCAACTTTGATTAAAACTTTTCATTTATTGCGTAAGAACCTATAGTGTTTGACCTTGTCAGGTTCCTTTAAATACAACTGTTTCAGAAGGTTTTAACGTTACCCTACCGAAACGGGCTGCAAAGGTAAAAACATTTTTTTGAAAACCAAGCCCGAAAATGAAAAAAATTAACGGAATAGGGCGTTTTTCTGATTTATTAAAAAGAGCTGGATTGGCAAATTCACAGACAAATACACTCTTGCTGTATTTGAAAATGAGAAGAATCGGTTCTGAAACACCCGTAACCTATGTGTGTTTGTATTATTTTTTCGGAATATCCGTAAAAAGTACGTATCGATACGGGTTTCCCGGTCTTATATAAATTTTGATGTTTTTCACCAGGAACCTGCTTTTATTTTTATTCCATAGGAACATCTTGAAGGCGAGGCTGTTATCAAGTTTGTTTTTGTCGTTCATAGCCGTTTGCATGTCCACCGTAAGAAAAACTTTCTGCCATGTTCCGGGTTTCAGGTTAAAATCTTTAAAATTACCCGCCAGCCACCTCACCGTCTCACCCTCCTTTTTTATTTCAGCAACCAGAGCGGCATCAGTCAGGCTGTCAACTATTTTTATTTCAGCTTCAATATCAATAAACACATATATATTATTGATCATTTGATTCAGTGGATTCTTAAATTGCAGGCTGTATTCTTGCTGTGGCGACACCTCATATATATAGGCTTGGGCAGCAGAATCCCACACGAGCTTTTCCCGGTCAAATTTCCAGCCGTTAGCATTGTCATTATTAAAAGGGGTTTCGGAGATCAGGACGCGGTATAGTTCACTATTATCAGGCGGAAGAGTTTTGGCAAAGACATATTCTTCAAACGTAAAGCCTCTGTCGTAACCAGTCCAGTGGGGGAACTGTTCTTTGATTACCTGAAAATAATTACTGCCCAAACCGGAAGTAATCACAATGTTTTCCTGAATCTCTGTCAGTATTTTTTTAAACCGGGCTGTTGATATATCTTTATTTCTCACGGTAAGAAAAGGTAATGTACGGCCGTATTTTCTAAAATAGTACTCCGTATAATAAGGAACATAATTATTGATGATCTGCACATTTTGCGGGTTTTTTCGTTCCAGCGTCAGGGCATCTTTTACCACATGCTCAAACGGTTGTTTATAAAAAACTTTGTAATGCTCCCTTGTGAAAATCAAGGTAAGTGAATTAACAATAAGAATCAGTAAAACGACAGGCACCAGGTATCTTTTCCTGGCATTGCCCACATAAGAGAACAGCAACATGAACAAATAAGGCGTTGAAAATATCAACAGCGAATACTGGATGACCGGCTCGAAAAGAACGGAATACGCATAACCAATGATGACAGGCAGCAAAAACCAACTCAGCATAAAAAGCCGGATTCTCTTTTTTATGATGCCAGCCTCTTTTCGGGAAGTAAAATACAAAAGACTAAAACCACCTGCCAGCACCAGCAGAACCCATACCGAATAATGAAACAGCCATGCGAAAAACTGAAACAGGAACCAGGGAGAAGGTTTTGCCAGCCACCCGCCTATTCCTCCTTTTTGAAGCTGGGCAAAGAAAACCGGCAAATGGGGGATGTATAAAATAAAAATAGCGATACCTGCAAAGACATATGCGCGCCGCTTGTCTTTGCTAACGAACCACAAACCCGAAAACCCAACAATAGCGGCGAAAAGCAAACTGAAATGATGGTTGTAGCTTGATAAGGCTGCAAACAGAATGAATAAAACAAGATCGGTCAGTTTATAGTCTTTTAGAAAATACCGGCTCCAGAAATAAACCATCATCAGCGTAAGAAACAAACCACTGGCATACGGGCGGGCGATTTGGCTGTATAGTACAAACAACTGAAGAGTGGCTATGCAGGCAGCCGTTAATATGGCTGTTGTTGCATTAAACCACAATTTTGCAATGGCATAGGCTGCCCACACCGATGCAAGCCCCATAAGCATAAACGGCAGTTTTACGACCCACTCCGCTTCGCCGAACATACGGATCCAGTAATACATAAATACCTGTACGCCTGCAGGGTGCGTATCTTTTTCGATCACACCGTATTTGATAAGATCGCGGAAATTATCATAAACTGTCCGGCTCATAGCACTCAGCTCATCGAAGGTAAAAGGGATGTCGGTAAAGCGCCAGAACCTGAGCAGAAAAGCCACTATCACTATAAGTAATAACAGCAAATCCCATGATTTATGCACGAAAATACGGTTCATAATTCCTTCAAAAATACGCTAAAAATGATTTGTTGAAAATCCAATGTAAAATGAGCAACCCGGAACAGATAATTAAGGTATTTTTGCGGGCACATTTCAGATCAGATGAGCGACTTTTTAACAAAGCTGAACGAAGAACAACATAAAGCCGTAGTGCACACCAGTGGTCCTATGATGGTTATTGCCGGAGCAGGGTCGGGAAAAACACGCGTGCTGACTTTTAAAGTAGCTTATCTGCTCGATCAGGGGATTGACCCGTTCAATATCCTGGCGTTGACGTTCACCAATAAAGCTGCCCGCGAAATGAAAGACCGTGTGGTTGATCTGGTCGGCAGTACCGATGCACGGAACGTTTGGATGGGTACATTCCATTCCGTATTTGCCAAAATACTCCGGATCGAAGGACACCATCTGGGCTATCCTTCCAATTATTCTATTTATGACTCGGACGACAGTAAGCGGCTCATAAAACAGATTATCAAAGATAAGAATCTTGATCCTAAAACCTATGCTCCGGGCTATGTAGCCCACCGCATTTCGATGGCCAAGTCGAGCCTTATCAATGCACAGGAGTATACCGACAATCCCGAAATCGTATCAGCCGATGCAAGTGCGCGCAAACCCATGATCAAAGATATTTACAAAAGTTATGAAGCCCGGCTGAAAAGAGCCGACGCTATGGATTTTGACGACCTGCTTTTTAATACTTATCTCCTGTTCCGCGACTTTGCCGACGTGCTGTACAAATACCAGTTAAAATTCAAACATATTCTTGTTGATGAGTACCAGGACACCAACCACGCTCAGTACCTGATCATTCAAAAGCTGGCAGCCAACACCGAAAATATTTGTGTTGTAGGCGATGATGCTCAAAGTATCTATGCTTTCCGTGGTGCCAATATTGCCAATATCCTGAATTTTAAAAACGACTATCCGGATTTCCAGCTCTTTAAACTCGAACAAAACTACCGCTCAACAAAAAACATTGTAGAGGCTGCTAACAAGGTGATCACATTCAACAAAGACAGAATTCAAAAAACCGTGTGGACGGAAAATGATTCGGGGCAAAAGATCGGGCTGATTAAAGCAACCAGCGATAATGAAGAAGGACAGCTCGTTGCCAATGCCATTTTCGAGAACAAGATGAATTATCAGCTTCCCAACAGCTCTTTTGCCGTACTTTACCGAACCAACGCCCAGTCACGTTCTATGGAAGAAGCTCTGCGGAAATTAAACATTCCGTACCGCATCTATGGGGGGCTCTCTTTTTACAGCCGCAAAGAAATCAAAGATCTGCTTGCTTACTTCCGACTCACCATCAATCATAATGATGAAGACGCCTTGCAACGCGCTATCAACCAGCCTTCCAGGGGCATTGGGAAAACAAGTATGGAGAAAATGATTGTTGCCGCCGATGAATACAACGTCAATCTGTGGGAAGTGATCAACGATCCCGGGAAATACCATGTTGCGGTAAATTCAGGTATCGTAAAAAAGGTGACCGACTTTGCCACGATGATCAAGAGTTTCAGAGCGGAAATGAAGAAAAAAGAAGCCTTTGAGGTAGCCCGGCATGTTGCGGTATCATCCGGTATTTTAAAACTATATCGCGAAGAAGATACACCGGAAGGAATCAGCAGAGTTGAAAACATCGAAGAATTGCTCAATGCCATCAAAGAGTTTTCGGAAGCCGCTGCCGAACAAAACGAAGGCGATCTTGCAGAACAGGGCACACTGGAAGAATTTATGCAGAATGTAGCATTACTTACCGATGCAGATAAAGATGAGGACAATAACGACAAGGTGTCTCTGATGACTATCCATGCAGCGAAGGGACTTGAGTTTCCCAATGTTTTTATTGTCGGGCTGGAAGAGAACCTTTTTCCGTCGATACATTCGATCAACTCGCGGGCCGATCTGGAAGAAGAAAGACGCCTGTTTTATGTAGCACTCACCAGGGCTATGAACAAAGTAACTCTGTCGTATGCCGAAAGCCGCTACCAGTGGGGGCAATTCACTATATCGGAACCAAGCAGGTTTTTAGAAGAAATAGACGACTCGCTTTTTGAAAAACCTAAAAAAGCCTCGATACAACTCGACGGAAAGAAAAACAAGCCGGAAAAAAAGAGCCTTATTAAACCCGGCATGACCCCACTTGGAAGAAGAACGGACAAGAAAGAAGAAATCGCCTTTGAAGCTTCGGATACTTCGGATTTACAGACCGGAATGCAGGTAGAGCATTCCAGATTCGGACTCGGAAAAGTGATGGTGATTGAAGGCCAGGGACCCAATAAAAAGGCTACAGTTTAGTTTAACGCTGTTGGAAAAAAGAACCTGCTGCTCAGGTTTGCAAGGCTGAAGATCATTACCTAAACAGTAAAAATTAAACACTTACGCATTATCATATAATTATTTAGCTAATTTTGCGCAAAATTAACAGCATATAAAAAAGCTGTTCCAACCTTATCATAAAGTTACATTGCAATATGGAATATAATTCACAACGAGAAAAACTGATCATTCCCGAGTATGGTCGCAACGTTCAGAAAATGGTGGAGTACGCAATCTCTATCGAAGACCGGGAAAAACGCACTAAAGCAGCTAAATACATTGTAAGTGTTATGGCATCAATGAACCCGCAAAACCGCGATTCGAGTGATTATATGCAGACCTTATGGGACCATCTGTATATTATTTCCAACTTCCGCCTTGACGTTGACGGCCCCTATCCAAAACCTGAAAAAGACACACTGGTACGGAAGCCCGATAAGGTATTGTACAGCGATAAAAACATCAAGTTCCGGCATTATGGAAAAAATATTGAAGCCATCATCAAAAAAGCATGTGATTACGAAGACGGCCCTGAAAAAGAAGCTTTGATCCATACTATCGCAAATCATTTAAAGAAATCGTACCTGAACTGGAACCGCGAGTCGGTTGACGATGAGGTTATTGCGCATCATCTGAATGTGCTGTCCGATGGTAAACTCATACTTTCAACCGAACAGAAGCTGACGGCCACTTCCGACATTCTGGCCCGAAACAAAAGCCGGAAAAAGAAATTTATACCCCGTTCAAAAGACAACAACGGAAAACGAAAGAAAAGATCTCAGCAAGGATAATTTTCGAAGCAGAAATTCCGGTTAAAAAATATTTTTCCATACATCAGAATAGTCATCTGTTTTTCGTTATTTTAACGGATCAAATTAATGGTTATGAATTCCTTTAAAATAAATGGCGGCAATAAGCTGTCCGGAGAAATTATTCCTCAGGGTGCCAAAAACGAAGCCCTGCAGGTGATATGTGCTGTTTTGCTTACCGGCGAGGAAGTACACATGAAGAATGTACCGGATATTGTTGATGTAAACCGGCTTATTGACCTGCTCAAAGGCCTTGGCGTAAAGATATCCGTCACAGGCCCTAACGAATACATTTTTCAGGCCGACAATATAAATATCGATTATATCAGGACGAAAGAGTATTACGAAAAAGCAACCAGTATCCGTGGTAGTGTTATGATATTGGGGCCGTTACTTGCTCGTTTTGGAACAGGCTACCTTCCCCAGCCCGGCGGCGACAAGATTGGACGAAGACGTCTTGACACACATTTTATAGGGTTGCAAAAACTGGGAGCTGCGTTCACGTACAACAACGAAGAAAAAAGCTACCACGTAACAGCAAAAAACCTGTCAGGGAATTCAATGCTTCTGGAAGAAGCTTCCGTTACGGGCACAGCCAACATTATTATGACCGCTGTTATGGCTGCAGGAAAAACATCCATCTTCAATGCGGCCTGCGAACCATACATTGTTCAGCTATGTAAAATGCTCAACAGCATGGGAGCAAAAATTGAAGGAATCGGTTCAAACCTGCTCACAATCGAAGGAGTTCACCAATTGAACGGAACCGAACACACTTTGCTGGCCGATATGATCGAAGTGGGTAGTTTCATTGGCCTTGCTGCCATGACACAATCAGAGCTTACTATTAAAAATGTACAGTTACACGATCTGGGGCTTATCCCGGATGTTTTCAGAAAAATTGGCGTTACGGTGGAACAGAAGGGACATGATATTTTAGTGCCTGCCAAAAAAGAATATGAAATAGAAACTTTTATCGATGGTTCCATTATGAACATTGCCGATGCACCCTGGCCCGGTTTCACACCCGACCTGATCAGTATCGTTCTGGTGGTGGCCACACAAGCTAAAGGAAGTGTGCTGATCCATCAGAAGATGTTTGAAAGCAGGCTTTTCTTTGTAGATAAATTAATTGATATGGGCGCCCGGATCATTCTTTGCGACCCGCACAGAGCTACGGTAATTGGCCTCAACCATGAACAGTCGTTGAAAGGAATAAAAATGAGCTCTCCCGATATCAGGGCCGGTGTTGCTTTGCTCATAGCAGCTTTGTCGGCTAAAGGAACCAGCATCATTGAAAATATTAATCAGATCGACAGGGGCTATCAAAATATTGACATACGGCTGAGGCAACTGGGGGCAGATATCGAACGAATTTAACTTCTCTTTGTCAATATAAATATATCATCTGCCAATATGGCCGTTTATTGATATTGGCAAAAAAATTGTATTCCAACAATACCTTATTATTAAAGAAAATTATGACAAAAAATATGGCACATAAAAAAGACGAAAAGAATAAAAAGGAAGAAGCAACAGCCGTCAAACCGGAAAGTAAAGCTGACAAAAGAAAAACAGCAAAGAAGCCGTCAGCAACTAAAAAGCTGAAAGAGGAACTGGAAGAAATACAGGATAAGTATGTAAGGCTGTATTCGGAATTCGACAACTACCGGAAGAGAACAATCAAAGAAAGATTGGAGTTGCAAAAATCAGCAGCTCAGGATTTAATTGTTGACTTGTTACCGGTACTGGACGATTTTGAACGAGCTATGCAGGTATTGAAAGAACATGCATCTGAGAACGATGTGGTTTCGGGTGTGGAACTTATTTACAACAAGTTATTCAGCACACTCAGTCAAAAAGGCCTTGAGCCGATGAACTCGATGGGAACCGATTTCAATACTGATTTTCATGAAGCTATTACAAATATTGATGCCGGAAAGAAAATGAAAGGAAAAGTGGTTGACGTAATTCAAAAAGGATATTTGCTTAATGGTAAAGTCCTTCGGTTTGCAAAAGTTGTGGTTGGTAGTTAATATATAAAATGAACAAATATCATACGGAAACGGATATGGGCAAGAAAGATTACTACGATATTTTAGGCGTTTCAAAAAACGCAACGCCCGAAGAATTGAAAAAAGCATACCGGAAACTGGCATTAAAATACCATCCCGATAAGAATCCTGACAACAAGGAGGCAGAAGAGAAATTCAAAGAAGCTGCCGAGGCTTACGAGGTATTAAGCAACCCGGAGAAACGCAACCGATACGACCAGTTTGGCCATAGTGGACTTAGCGGATCAGGAGGCTTTAGCGGTGCGCAACATATGTCAATGGATGATATATTCAGTCATTTCGGCGATATTTTCGGAGGTGCATTCGGAGGTAGTTTTGGCGGCAGCTTCGGAGGCCAGCGTTCCGGAAGACGCCGGGTCAGAAGAGGATCGAATCTGCGGGTAAAAGTGACGTTGAGCCTGAAAGAAATTGCTCATGGAGCGGAGAAAAAAATAAAGCTTAAGAAATATGTTTCGTGTTCCGCATGTCAGGGAACGGGGGCCGAGCATGGTAGTTCCAAATCAACATGCCCCACATGCGGCGGCGCCGGCCAGGTCACGAAAATAGCCAACACATTTCTGGGACAGATGCAAACTTCGTCCACATGTCCGCAATGCGGAGGTGAGGGAGAAATTATTACCAATAAATGTAAGCAATGCCACGGTAACGGAATTGTGCAGGCAGAAGAGGTGGTGACTTTTAAAGTTCCCCCGGGTGTTGCCGAAGGCATGCAATTGTCGGTAAGTGGTAAAGGAAATGCAGCCCCCAGAGGTGGCGTTCCCGGCGACTTGCTCGTGTTGATCGAAGAGAAAAAGGACAATTCAGGGCTTACCA
The DNA here is from genome assembly GCA_003648625.1 of Bacteroidota bacterium. Classification (GTDB taxonomy): domain Bacteria; phylum Bacteroidota; class Bacteroidia; order Bacteroidales; family F082; genus UBA4459. The sequence goes on along the minus strand of QMPO01000005.1, from coordinate 3,711 downwards.
GAGATGGCAACAACCTGTTGTATGACCTTTTTATCAGTTTTACAGATGCAGCACTGGGCACAACAACCGAGATACCTACTGTTGACGGAAAAGCTAAAATAAAAATACCCGCCGGAACACAGGGTGGTAAAGTATTGCGTTTGAAAGGCAAGGGCCTGCCCGATGTGAACGGTTACGGAAAAGGTGACTTACTTGTAAATGTAAATGTGTGGGTGCCCAAACACCTGAGCAAAGAGGAAAAGGAAATGCTGGAAAAAATGAAAACCTCTGCTAATTTCAAGCCTAACCCCACCTCTCAGGATAAAAGTTACTTCGACAGAATGCGTGAATTCTTTTCACAGTGAAGCCACACAGGCTTTTAATATCTTTGTATTATTGCCTGTACGAATTTTAAGAAGCGTATAAAAAATCACTGATGTCCCTGCTTCAAGCCATAAATGTAACAAAATCTTATGCCGGCCATAAAGCTCTGGCCAACGTTTCCATTGATGTGGACCAGCAAAGCATATTTGGATTACTGGGGCCGAACGGAGCGGGTAAAACAACCCTAATCCGCATCATTAATATGATATTGGCCAAAGACAGCGGGGAAATATTACTGGACGGAAAGAAGATCACAGCTTCCGATACACAGTTTATCGGTTACCTGCCTGAAGAACGGGGATTATACAAAAAAATGAAGGTAGGTGAACAGGCGCTGTACCTGGCACAACTGAAAGGAATGCCCAAACAGGAGGCCTATACGAAACTGAAAGAATGGTTTGACAAATTTGATATAGGCTCGTGGTGGCATAAAAAGGTGGAAGAACTCTCCAAAGGAATGCAGCAAAAAGTGCAATTCATTGTTACAGTCGTGCACCAGCCTAAACTGCTGATCTTTGACGAACCATTCAGCGGTTTCGACCCGATTAATGTGAACCTGCTGAAGGAAGAGATATTAAAACTAAGGGCCGATGGCGCCACCATTATCTTCTCGACACACAACATGGCCTCAGTTGAAGAGCTTTGCGATCATATTGCACTCATTAACAACAGCAAAGTAATCCTTTCGGGAGAAATTAACGAGATCATTAACAGGTTTAAGGCCAATATTTTCGAGGTCACTTATAAATCACCCAAAGAACTTCTGCTGGATGAAGATGGTCTCACTGTTTTATCAACGGAGAAAACCAACGGTACGTTTAACAGCCGCATTAAAATAACAGGAAGCCGATCGCCTAACGAATTGCTACAGGCCATTATGCATCAGGCCGAAATTACTACGTACCAGGAGGTGTTACCTTCCATCAATGATATTTTTATTCAGGAAGTCAACAGAGCAAAACATGAATAAAACACTGCTGATCATAAAACGGGAGTATTTATCGCGGGTGAAGAAAAAGTCTTTCATCATCATGACCATTCTCGGTCCATTGCTTATGGCAGCAACCATTATTCTTCCTGCTTTTCTGGCCGACTGGAGCGAGGCCACAAAAAAAAGGGTAGCCGTACTGGACGAAACCGGATGGTTTCTCGAAAAATTCAAAGACCAGGAAAACATCACCTTCTATTACATTTACGATGACCTGGAAACAGGAAAGGAGAATGCCATACACGAAAAAGGCGATCTGCTGCTGTATATTCCACGCACACAGCTGAATATTCCGGTAAATGCCCAGCTTTACTCAACAGCACAACCAGGGCTGAATGTTACGGCATACATCCGGACAGTGATGAAAAAAGAGATCGAGGACAGGAAGTTGCTGGCTTCAGGCATCGATCCGGAAGTTATCAAATCAGCCAAAGTCAACATTAATTTAACTACCTACCGGATTGATGAAGGCGGTATTGAAAAGAAAAGCAACACCGAAGTGGAAGTAGGCCTGGCCATTTTTGCCGGTATTATGATCTATTTCTTCATTTTTATGTTCGGGGCCCAGGTGTTGAAAGGAGTGATGGAAGAAAAGTCATCCCGCATTGTGGAGGTGATCATCTCATCAGTAAAACCCTTCCAGCTTATGATGGGAAAAATTGTGGGTATCGCCCTGGTGGGCCTGACCCAGTTTTTCCTCTGGATTGTGCTTACAGCCGTGTTCCTCGGAATTTTTCAATCCGGTTTGTTCGGTGGTGGCTTTCCTGAAAACATAATGCAGTGGGACCAGTCAGGTCAGGCTATCGAACAGTCAATCCAGGCAGAAAACATGGGACTCGACAAGCTGGAGCTTGTAAAAGAAATAATTGACGGGATCAATTTCAGGATAATGATCTTCAGCTTCATTTTTTATTTTCTCGGCGGTTTTCTGCTGTATGCTTCACTTTTTGCTGCTATCGGTGGAGCTGTTGACCAGGATGCCGACACCCAGCAGTTTATGCTGCCCGTTTCGATACCTCTTGTATTTTCAGTGATGATGACGGGTGTGATCATCAATCAGCCCGACAGTTCCTTGTCCATGTGGCTTTCTTTTATTCCGTTTACCTCACCGGTTACGATGATGATGCGTATTCCGTTCGGTGTACCGCTGTGGCAGGTCTGGACATCGGCAGTTTTACTTGTCATGGGCTTTATAGTTACCACCTGGCTGGCAGCGAAAATATACCGGACCGGTATTCTGATGTACGGTAAAAAAGTGAGTTATACCGAGATATGGAAGTGGTTAAAAAACAAGTAATGGGTGTCTGCTAAATCTATTTTTAACTAATTTTTTGAATATCAGGCAAAAAGCAAACGAATGATTTCTTCTATTTAAATTGTTAATTCTCAAATAATATTCTATTTTTGCACCCTCAAAAAATTGAAGTAAAATCATAAATTTTATAATCAAATGCAAAACAGAGGAGCTATCAAGTTTTTTGCCATCGCCTTTGCTTTAGTGTGTCTTTATCAGCTTAGTTTTACTTATGTAACCACATCCGTTGAAAAAGACGCTAAAGCGTATGCAGTGAACGAAACTGCACAGAACCTGGCAAAGGAACTTGCAGGGGATAACGAAATTTTAAGGAAATACAACCTTGATTCGATTGCCAAAGCAAGAGAAAACTATTACCTGGACAGTATTTCCAACGAAGTAGTTTACAACATTTTTATTGCTGAATATACTTACAAAGAAGCCAAAGAGAGGGAAATAAACCTCGGCCTCGACCTGAAAGGGGGTATGAACGTTGTACTGGAAGTATCCGTTGGTGATATCATTAAAGCCCTGTCGGGAAACAGCGATGATCCGGTATTTAAAGAAGCCCTGGCTCTGACGTATCAAAAGCAGAAGAACAGTAACAAAGATTTTGTCACTTTGTTCGGAGAAGCATTTCAGGAAGTGGATCCCAATGCACAACTGGCATCTATTTTCTTATTTGAATTCCGCGACAAGGGCATTACCACCAATTCGACCAATGAAGAAGTCATTGCCGTTATCCGTAAGGAAGCTGAAGACGCTATCGACAGGTCGTTCCAGATACTCCGTACACGTATTGACCGTTTCGGTGTAGCTCAGCCCAACATCCAGAAACTGGCAACCACCGGACGCATTTTAATTGAATTACCAGGAATTAAAGACCCTGACCGTGTACGTAAATTACTTCAGGGGACGGCTAAACTTGAATTCTGGGAAACCTACAATTTCGATGAAGTATATCAGTATTTCGATGAAGCCAATGCGCTACTGAGAACTGAAGACATTGACCAGAAAGAAGAGGTTACAGATACAGAAGCTATTGAGACCGAAGCTCAGGATGGTG